>JAAFIJ010000238.1 GCA_013298675.1 Rhodobacterales bacterium
TGGGGATGCATAGCTTTCAGCAGGATACCGTCCGATTATCTCAAGCTTTGCCGTGATCGCCCCTTCGCATTGCAAGCATGTGTAGTCGAGGTGAGTGTCCGAAACTTGAACTGACCAATCCCGCGAAACCGTAATGTTGGACAAAAGACCGGAATCCGTAAGGCGGCTTAGGCGGTTTTCTTCGGCATCGGCCGGACACATCAGCAATAGTAAGTCGAGGAGTGCCAAGGTCAGAAGGGCTGTTTTCATGCAATCAAACTTAGATGGAACGCGGCTTGTTGCAAAGAACCAAGCGTTTTCGAAGGTTTGCGCAAAGCCCGCTTTGCCCGTGGAGTCGCCATTCCAAAACATGCGCAAATCCTGTTTTTTTTGAACCTGAGACATCCTTAGGTATAAGCGCTGGGTAGTCTAGGCTGAATTTGCTTGTCGTAGGCATGGCTTGGCGCTATGCCCCAACTCGCGCGGATGGCTGGATGACCGCGAGGGTGCAAACCTTCGAGGAAAGTCCGGACTCCATGAAGGAAGGGTGCCGGGTAATGCCCGGCGGGGGTAACCCCAGGGAAAGCGCCACAGAGAAGAGACTGCTATGGTGCCGGGCAATTGCGTTCGGCGGATCCATGGCGATGGTGAAACGGTGGGGTAAGAGCCCACCGCGGACTTGGCAACAAGGACGGCATGGCAAGCCCCACCCGGAGCAACGCCGAATAGGGGCCTCACGTGGAAAGGTCCGGATCACATCGCGCAAGCGATGCCGGAGACCTCTGCAGGGACACTTCAGCCCAGAGGCCCGGGTTGGCAGCTTGACCGCCGTGGTAACACGGTTGGCAGAGGAATGGTCATCCAGAGGGTATCCGCCGCAAGGTTGGGCCCTTGGACAAAATCCGGCTTATAGGCCATCCGCGCAAACCGTTTATCATACGAGCAACTCTGTAATCGGCCGTTTCAAGGGTTGTTTGGGGGCGGTTGGCCGACGTAAATGTGATTGCTTTTCGCAGTGAATTCACGGGCATGGATCGGCAAGGCCAACTAACGCACAACATCGCGCAGTCATGTGTTGTTTGGCTGTTGACTCTGCCAAGCGCCTAGGTAAAAGGCAGCTTCAAGCATTTCACCGGGGGCTGGGCCTCCGGGCGGTAGGAGACTTACTATGGCCAAACCGGCGACGATCAAGATCCGTCTGAACTCGACGGCAGGCACTGGGCACTTTTATGTGACCAAAAAGAATGCGCGTACGATGACCGACAAAATGGTCGTCAGAAAGTACGACCCTGTCAAGCGCGAGCACGTTGAATACAAAGAAGGCAAGATCAAGTAAGATCTGCTTTTTGGAAGTAAGGAAAGCCGCGCCCTTTGGGCGCGGTTTTTCGTTTTGGGTGTTCGCAGTCTGTGTGTGCTTGGCTTTCCGTGTGGGATCGTAAATATCTGAGCGCTTAGGCAGCGCGTGGGTATGGAGTTCAAGATGGAACGTGGTCATTTCGAAAAACACTATGTGGCGCGCATAGGCTGGCTGCGGGCGGCCGTTTTGGGGGCAAACGATGGGATCGTATCCACGGCATCCCTGATCGTGGGTGTCGCTGCAGCGTCTGGTCGGGCCGAGGTCTTGTTGGCGGGGATGGCGGGCTTGGCCGCTGGGGCCTTGTCGATGGCTGCCGGGGAATATGTTTCGGTGTCGTCGCAGGCCGATACGGAAAAGGCCGATGCGGACCGAGAGCGGGCGGAAATTGCCGCTGATCCCGCCGAGGAATTGCGCGCGTTGGCCGGGATTTATGAAACGCGTGGGTTAGAGCCCGCTTTGGCCTTGCAGGTGGCAACGGCATTGCACGCAAAGGACCCGTTGGCGGCGCATTTGCGTGACGAACTGGGGTTCTCAGACCATAGCGAGGCGAAACCGATGGTCGCGTCGGTGGCCTCTGCTGCAAGCTTTGCTGTGGGGGCGGCGTTGCCATTGTCGGTGGCGTTTTTGGTGCCCGAAGCTGGGATTTCACTTTGGGTGACTGTGCTCTCCCTGCTCTTTTTGGCGGTGCTGGGGGCGGTTGGGGCCAAAGCAGGTGGCGCACCGATTTTGCGTGCGGTCCTGCGGGTAACCTTCTGGGGGGCCGTGGCGATGGCAGTGACGGCGGTGGTCGGCAAGCTGTTTGGCGCAGTCGTTTAGGGCTGCAACAATACAGCACGGAGGAATATGAAAAAGGCCGAGGTTTCCCTCGGCCTTTTTTGAATTGAAGCAGGGGCGATCGTTATTCGCGGTTGCCCAAAAAGTTCAGCAAGAACATGAACATGTTGATAAAGTCGAGGTACAGACGCAGCGCGCCCATGATTGCCGACTTGCCCAACCAGTCGCTGTCGCCATGTTCTGCATGGGCGACATACTCGTTCTTGATCGACTGGGTGTCATATGCCGTCAGACCTGCGAAGATCAAAACGCCGATCACCGAAATTGCAAACGCCATCGCCGATGAGGCAAGGAAAATGTTCACGATCGACGCGACAATAAGTCCAATAAGACCCATCATCAGGAAGGTGCCCATGCCGGACAGGTCTTTCTTGGTTGTGTAGCCATAGAGAGACAAGCCCGCGAAGGCGATGGACGTCACCAAGAAGGTCTGGGCGATCGACGTGCCGGTGTAGACGGCAAAAATGAACGAAAGCGACAAGCCAATCGCTGCAGCATAGACGTAAAAGAACAGCTGCGCTGCGGCAACCGACAACCGGTTCAACATCGCGCTAAACGCGAAAACCATGATCAGCGGCGCGAACATCACGACCCATTTCAAGGGCGTTCCGAAAATCGCGGCAACCAACGCGTCATTGGTGCCAACTGCCCATGCCACGCCCGCGGTGATCAGCATCGCGATCGACATCAAGCTGTAGACTTTGTTCATGTGGGCGCGAAGGCCCTCATCAATTTCTGCGGCCGAGCGGGCGCCAACACCCACGGACCGGATCGTGTCATACTCAGCCATCAAAAGCCTCCGTTTTTGTTTCATCGTCTGACTTAGCACAGCCAAGACAGCACATGGGAGGGATATTTGTATTTTGCCACGCGATTTCAAGGCCCGACATCACTGCGAGGCCAAGAAATTTTTGCAGGCGTTTCAGGCGAGATTACTGGATTAGCGGCGCGCGAGGGGGCGTGTATCCCACAATGAACGCGATGCTTCAAAATGGGCCTGTGCATAGCTAAGACCGATGTCGGCAAGCATATGATCGTCAAGCGACAATAGCGCGCGGCGCTGGGCGCGTGCTTTCAGGCCCGCACGGAATTTGGTGGCGAGATCCGCCAAAGAGCCGCGCGACTGCACGTGGTCAACAGCCATCGTGGAGGTGTGGAGCGAGGCAAACATGGTCTTTCCTTTCAGGTTTCATCAACAGCGGTGATCTGAAAGGCAAGATTTTGCCAACACATCTGATCACTTGATCCTTGTACCCGAATCAGTATCATATTAAAAATGAATGCTTTTGACATTTAGTATCAATTTTGGTGATGATGATGCGAAATCTTGACCTGACCTCCTTGCGTTCATTTGTGGCCATCGCCGATGCCGGGGGCGTCACACGCGCCGCTGGGTTCCTTAATCTTACGCAATCAGCAGTGTCGATGCAGATAAAACGGTTGGAAGAGGTTCTGGGAACAGAGCTTCTTGATCGGAGCGCGCGCAAAGTGGGGCTTACCGCGGACGGAGAGAAACTGTTGGGATACGCCCGCCGCATGCTGACCTTGAATGACGAGATTTTTGATCGACTGACGCAGGCTGCGTATGAAGGCGAGATCATCCTGGGCGTGCCGCATGACATCGTCTACCCGGCCATCCCGCAGGTTCTTAGGCGCTTTGCAAAAGAGTTCCCCAAGATGCGCGTCAGCTTGCTGTCGTCGTTTACCCGTGTGCTGAAGGGTCAGTTCGCGCGGGGCGAGTGTGACGTGATCCTGACAACAGAGGATTCGGTAGAGCCTGGAGGCGAGACGCTGGCCGAAGTGGAGCTGGTTTGGATCGGTGCCCCAGGCGGGGTTGCATGGAAACAGCGTCCGCTGCGGCTTGCCTACGAACATAACTGTATTTTCCGCCAAGGCGTTCAGGCCGCTTTGGATGCGCGGGGTATTCGGTGGGAGATGGCTGTGGAAAGCGACAGTACCCGGACTGTCGAAGCCTCAGTTTGCGCGGATCTGGCCGTACACACGGTTTTGGCGGGCTCGCAGCCCCCTTACGTAGAGCGGATAAACCACGGGGGCAGTTTACCGGAACTGGAGCGTACAAAGGTGAACCTTTACGTGGCTGATCCGGTACACACCCAAGCCATCGTCGCACTTGCCGATATGATCCGGCAGGCCTACGGCATAAAACTGGTAGATCGTTCTGTGGCGGGTGGACTTGCAGCCTCTTGACCGCGCTTGTCAGGACGCCCCTTGATGTGTGGCCCTTGGCCGCTGACGGCTCACCATTTGCGAATATTCGCGCTTTGCGCCAAAAAACGGTTTGCCATTGCTTGGCCATATTTGCCAAGCGCGACGCAGATCGACGCACTGG
>JAAFIJ010000239.1 GCA_013298675.1 Rhodobacterales bacterium
GAGGCAAAAGGGATATCGACGTCCGAGATGGCCGAACCTGCGCCAAAAGTCGAAGATGCGCCGGCGTTGGTAGAAAAAGCTTTGCCGCCGGTGGCGCCCGCCGCACCAGAAGCTGAAAAGACTGATACGGTTTTGCCCGACGCCACGCAACAGGCGGAAAAAACTGTCGTGGTGCCAGAAAAATTACCTGCAGAGTTGCCGATATCAGAACCCACCTCCCCAAATCCGGTTGTCCCTGACGTGGCTTTGGCGCCGTCCGCTGAACCTGTTTTGTTGGAACCCAACACCGATGTCACCCTCTCTCCCGACACAGGCCTGAACGATCAAGTCGCAGGCGTGGTAACCGGGCGATTGGCGGTGATTGAACCAAAGGCCGCTGAGCCGTCCCAGACCAATGGCGCAGAGGCTGACCCCAATCTGATCACGCTGCCGTCGGCCTCTGGCGATGAGGCGTCACCGCTGGTAAAATTTGCGCAAGACTTTGACGGCGCAAATGGCAAACCCTTGTTTGCGATTTTGCTGGTGGATGACGGGTCAGCAGACTTGGACCGGGCCGGCTTGGCCAAAATTCCGCTGCCTGTCAGCTTTGTGATCGACCCGCTTGCGCCGAACGCCAAAGAGGCGGCGGCTATTTACCGTGCTGCTGGGCATGAGATATTGATGATGGCCAGCGGAATTCCACAAGGTGCCACGGCGGGCGATGTTGAGCAAACCTTTCAGGCCCACGCTGGGGTCTTACCCGAAAGCGTCGCGGTTTTGGATCTTTCCCAAAATGGATTTCAAGACAATCGGCCGTTGGCCTCTATGGTGGTGCCCGTTTTGGGGGCCCAAGGGCGCGGTTTGGTCACGTTTGACCGCGGCTTGAACGCGGCGGATCAAGTGGCGCGCCGCACGTTGGTGCCTGCGGCTACGATTTTCCGCGTGCTGGACGGTGAAGGCGAAAACGCCGCGTTGATGCGCCGCTATCTGGACCGGGCGGCCTTTAAGGCGGCGCAAGAGGGGCAAGTGCTTGTCTTGGGAAGCGCGCGGCCCGAAACCGTCAGCGCCATTCTGGAGTGGGCGGTTGAAGGGCGGTCCACGACGGTGACATTGGCCCCCGCAACGGCTGTTTTGAACACGAATTGATGGCCATTCGCCCTTTTGACCGCCCTACGCGGGAATACGGCTTGCCAGATACTGGGCGAATTCGAAATTCGGGCGTTCAAGATGTGACAGGGGACCTGGTTCGGCCATGCCCGCAAGCAAACCTTTGTAAACTTTTTCGGTACAACCCTTGTCCTCGACGTTGACGTGATCGAGCAGCCCTTTGACCGCGGCCAAATGCGCGGCCGAGTCTGGATCGGCCAGCCAATCGGCACTCATCCCCATGCCGAAGATCACATTGACCCGGCCGGGTCCATCGGGGGTGAGCGACAGATACCAAAAGTATCCAGGGGTTAGCGTGATCAACAGCGACGGATATATCGCGAGCAACCATGTTTTGCGCCGATCATCACCTTGCAATTGGGTGTTGGTGGGGTGTGCAAGGGCCAGTGGCACTGAATCGTTCTTCAGTATCCAGTGATAGTTAAACGCCGCGTCACCCTCGGGGCAGATCATCTCTTCCAGCTTGGATGCGCCGCCGATGGTGGCCGCGTGGCACACTGGCAGATGGTAGGATTCCATGAAGTTTTCGGCCAGCACCTTCCAGTTCGTCGACCAGTTAAAACTTTCCTGATACGTCTGGGTATAGGTGGCCATATCCAAGTTGGGGATCAGATCGCGAACAGCGCGCAATGAGATTTCAGGATCAACGGCATTGGGGTTCAGCGTGACCATGATCCAGCCCTGCCAGACCTTGCAGCGAATGGCGGGTAGAGCGATTTGGTCTTTGCAAAACCCCTCATTGAGCGTCATCGCAGGGGCTCCACGCAAGGTGCCGTCCAGGTTATAGGTCCAAGCGTGATAAGGGCAAACGATGGCCCGCGTGGTGCCCGTGCCTTGCAGCAGCGTAGACATTCTGTGGCGGCAGACATTTGACATCGCGCGAATGTCACCGTCACGGTCACGCAAGACCAAAACAGGTTCGTCCGCGATTTGCATGGTTAGGTAGTCACCCGGATTGGGCAAGGTTTCAGCGCGCCCTGCACACAACCAATCATGGGCGAAGATATGTTTTTGCTCTTGGGCGAGAAACTCGGGCGAGGTGTACAACGATTTTGGCATCGCGTGGGCAGATGCAAAGGGAACCGCGACATTGGCGTGCAGTTCTGCGGCAGGGGACAAGTGTTTGGTCATCGCGGCCTCTGTGTTGGTTGGCGCAACGATAGAATGATCTGGCTCGATTAGGAAAGAGGCGCTGCGCCTGGAAAGGATCGCAGCGGTGTGGATCAGAGATATCTTGCCGCGTGCCCTAGCTTACACGTTGCCTTTGCGCACGAACATGCCCGCGTCCTCGGCGGCCCGGCGTAGGGCAAAGCTTTTGTTGACGGTTTCTTGGTATTCCGCCTCGGGATCGGAATCGTAGACCACACCACCACCAGCCTGAATATACAGCTTTTCGTCTTTCAAAACCGCGGTGCGCAAAGCGATACAAAAGTCCATCTCGCCGTTGCCTGCGAAATAGCCAACACCGCCGCCATAAACGCCGCGTTTCTCGGGTTCCAGCTCATCTATGATTTCCATAGCGCGGACTTTAGGCGCACCAGAAACGGTTCCCGCAGGCAGACCCGCGAGCAGAGCCGACAGCGCATCCTCGCCGTCCGCAATCTGGCCCACAACGTTCGAGACGATATGCATCACATGGCTATAGCGTTCGATGATGAACTGCTCTGTGGGTCTGACGCTGCCCACCTTTGCGACCCGGCCCACATCGTTGCGGCCAAGATCTAACAGCATCAAATGCTCTGCCAGTTCCTTTTTGTCAGCCAGCAGGTCCAACTCCAGCGCCTTGTCTTCTTCGGGCGTGGCGCCGCGTTT
The DNA here is from genome assembly GCA_013298675.1 of Rhodobacterales bacterium. Taxonomy (GTDB): domain Bacteria; phylum Pseudomonadota; class Alphaproteobacteria; order Rhodobacterales; family Rhodobacteraceae; genus JAAFU01. The sequence goes on from JAAFIJ010000239.1 coordinate 2,959, forward strand.
GCGGGTGCCCGCAATCGGGCGCACTGTGACCTCACCGTCGCGCAAGCGGACCAAAATTTCGGGGCTTGCCCCGATCACCTGAAAACCACCAAAGTTGAAGAAGAACATGAAAGGCGAGGGGTTGGTGCGCCGTAAGGAGCGGTAAAGCGCAAAGGGCGGCAGATCAAACGATTGCGTCCAACGTTGGGATGGCACCACCTGAAAGATGTCGCCCGCACGGATGTAATCTTTGGCCTTTTCAACCGCAGCCTTGTACTCCTCATGCGTGAAATTGGATTTTGGCGCACTTGGATCGGCTTGGGTCCCCAGATCGCGGGGGGCAGAGGGGGTGCGGTCCAGATCACGCAACGCCTCCATCACCCGCTCTGCCGCTTGGGCATAGGCGGCGCGCGCGTTCAGCCCCGAGGCAGCCCAACTGGGGGCGACCAGAGTGACCTCTCCCTTCACACCGTCCAAAACCGCCACGACAGAGGGCCGGATCAACACAGCGTCGGGCAGGCCAAGTGGGTCTGGGTTCACATTTGGCAAATGTTCAACCAGCCGGATCATGTCATAGCCGAGATAGCCAAACAAACCGGATGCAATGGGGGGCATGCCTTCGGGCAGTTCAACATGACATTCCGCGATCAGCGCCCGCAGAGACGCAAGCGGATCCATGCCTTGTGCCACAAAAGCCTGACGGTCAAAGCGCGCCTCACGGTTCACTTCGGCCACTGTGCCCCGGCACTGCCAGATCAGATCGGGTTTCATACCGATCACCGAATAGCGGCCACGCACTTCGCCGCCCGTCACGGATTCAAGCATGAACGTGTCGGACCGTGCCTCGGCCAATTTCAGCATCAGGGAAACTGGCGTGTCCAGATCGGCTGCAAGACGGGCATAAACCAGTTGGTTTTTACCGGCGTCATGGGCCAATGCGAAGTCTTCAAAGCTTGGGTGCAGATTCATGTGCGACGCTTTAGTTGCCAAATTGGGCGTGAACCGCATTGATTATGGCTTGATCAATTTGAATTCCGGCCTTTTCGCCCAAGGATTTTGAATAAAGGGACAAGGCGTCTGCGGCCATGGCCTTTTGGTTTTGTTGGATGATGGCGTCACGCAACGCGGTTGCGTCTTCGCCGTCATTTGCGGCGGGGGTGATGCTGTCCAACAGCACAACACCTGAGAAGCCAGCGTCTGTGATCACGCGGACTTCTCCAACGGCCATCTCAAACAATGCAGCGACCACCGAGGGCGGGGCGTCTTTGACCGCGCCTTGGCGGTCAATCAACGGGGTACGTTCGACAGTACCCAAGGTATCAATGACGGTGCCGGCAGCGATTGCAGCTTTGATGCCCTCTGCTTGAGAGGCAAGTGCCTTGGCAAGCGCATCTGCCTGCCAGCTTGCCACAACTTTGTCTCGCACCTTGTCCAACGGCACCGGGGCAGCCGGGACGAGCCCCTCAAACCGGATGGCCACCACGCCGCCGTCATCAAGCAAGATCGCCTCGGGGAAGTCGCCTTCCTGCAACGCGTCGGCGGCTTTGGCAAAGTCGGCATAGCCCGCAATCGCGTC
>JAAFIJ010000024.1 GCA_013298675.1 Rhodobacterales bacterium
AAACCTGACCGCCAATCCGGCCGCTTTATTCCAAAATCCCGTTCAAGCGCCCCGCAATCCAGCCGCGAATTCGCCGGGCGCTTGGCCGGTGTCGGATAGGCCGAACTTGGGATATCGTTGACCTTGCAGCCCAACCCTGCGCGCAGCATGATCTCACGCGCAAAATCGGCCCATGAACAATCTGGCGCACCTGCAAAGTGATAGGTACCGCCGTCAGCGCCCGCAGCCATCGCTACCGCTGCCGTATAAAGCGCATCAGCAATCGCAGCCGCGGGTGTTGGGCCGCCGATTTGATCGGCAACAACGTTCAGGCTTTCACGCTCTGCCCCAAGGCGCAGCATGGTCTTGACGAAATTCGCCCCATGTGCCGAGACGACCCATGAGGTGCGCAAGATCAAATGATTGCCGCCCGCCGCCCGCACGGCTTGTTCACCCGCCAATTTCGTACGCCCATAAGCCCCCAAAGGGGCCAGAGGATGATCCACCTCAAACGCCTGTTCGCCCGCGCCGTCAAAGACGTAGTCGGTCGAGATATGTAAAAACGGCACACCTTTGGACGCAGCTGCGTGCGCCATAGCGCCGGGCGCATCGCCGTTGACGATAAGTGCAGCAGCCTCTTCGGTCTCTGCCTTATCGACAGCGGTCCACGCGGCGGCGTTTATCACAACGTCGCAATCGCTCGCGGCAATCGCCGCGGCGCAGGCGACAGGGTTTGACAAATCAGCCTGATCTCGCCCCAAAAACACTGCATCAATACCCGCAGGTGCCCGAAGCGCCAACTCTTGCGCAACTTGGCCTGTCCTGCCAAAAACCAAAACTTTCATACCGTTTTCTTCCAAAAATAGATCCAAAGCGCCAAAGCCCAGACGGCAAGCTCTGCCAAAAACGTCCAGTGCAGGACAAAGGAAATAATCCAATGCGAATAGGCGGCTGGTACCTCTGTCAACACAAAGAGGTTGCTCGCCATGGGCCAAGCCCAATTGATCCCGCCTGCAATCGTATCGAGGATCAAATGGAGAAAAATCGATGTGTAAAACACAGCGCCTGTCGCAAGCAGTCCAAACCTGTAAAGGATCGGCAAGGTGACAAGTGCGATCCCGGCCCAAACTGCTGGAATATGCGGCCAATAATGATGATGATGCACAGACCCTTGATCGACAAAATGGAACCAAAACATATCGGCATCGGGCAACACGGATCCGATCAACGCCGCTGGCATCAGATATTTCACCGGGCCGCGCCAACTGCGCGCCAAGACATATCCCGATGGCAGATGCGCCGTCAGCATCAGGCCTTTACCCCCAACCGCACACCAACGCCTGCGCGGGCCTGCAAGGGTTTCCACCATGCCTCATTGTCCAGATACCATTGAACGGTTTTCTCCAAACCTTCCTCAACCGTCACCGATGGGCGCCAGCCGAGTTCGTTGCGGATGCGCGACGGGTCAATCGCATAGCGCGCGTCATGGCCGGGTCGGTCGGTCACATAGGTGATCTGATCGGCGTAGGGTTTGGCTTTTGGCCGCTTTTGATCAAGGATTGCGCAGATGGTTTTCACCAGATCGATATTGCGCCGCTCATTCTCGCCGCCGATGTTATAGCTGCGGCCCAAAACGCCTTTTTGCACCACCAACAGCAACGCATCGGCGTGATCTTCGACATAAAGCCAATCGCGGACGTTCTCACCCCCGCCGTAAACCGGAATGGGCTTTCCCGCCAAAGCGTTCAAAATGACCACCGGCACCAGCTTTTCCGGGAAATGAAAGGGGCCGTAGTTGTTTGAACAGTTGGTCAATACCACCGGCAGGCCGTAAGTTTCATGCCAAGCGCGCACCAAATGATCAGACGCCGCCTTGGACGCAGAATAGGGGCTGCGCGGATCATAGGGGGTTTCTTCGGTAAACTGCCCGGTGTCGCCAAGCGAGCCGAACACCTCATCGGTCGAGATATGATGAAAGCGGAAATTTGCAGGCCTGCCTGCTGCGACCCAATAGGCGCGCGCCGCCTCTAGCATGTTGTAGGTGCCGTTGATGTTGGTCAAAATGAAATCGCCCGGGCCGTCGATCGAACGGTCAACATGGCTTTCGGCGGCAAGATGCATCACCGCATCGGGTTTGTGCAGCGCAAAAATCTCATCCAAGCGGGTACGGTCGCGGATATCTGCCTGCTCAAAGGAATACTGGTTGGAACCTGACACACTCGCCACATTGTCCAAGCATGCGGCATAGGTCATCGCATCAAGGTTCACCACTTCATGCCCACGCGCTACGGCCAGACGCACCACCGCAGAGCCGATAAACCCCGCACCACCTGTTACCAGCAGTTTCATGTTACGCTTTCTCCCACAGGAAGGGTGATTTGAAATCGTTCAAAAGGGGTGCGACCTGATCTTTGGCGGAAAGTGTCGGTACTTCTGTCAGGCCCCAATCGATACCAATTGTCGGATCATCCCAGCGAATGCCGCCATCGCAGTCGGGCGCGTAGACGTCGCTGCATTTATACTGAACCTCAGTATCTGCCATGCGCGTGACAAAACCATGAAGAAATCCACGCGGAACCAACAGCTGTCTGCCGTTTTCTAAAGATAGTTCAATACCAAACCATTTTCCATAAGTCGGCGAACCAACGCGAATATCGACCGCAACGTCAAAGATCGATCCACGCGTGCAGCGCACCAGTTTGTCTTGAGCATGCGGGGGCGACTGGTAGTGCAGACCGCGCAACGTGCCTGCCTTTGCGGACATGGAATGGTTGTCTTGTACAAAGTGAATGTTAAGCCCCAACTCGGCCATCCGGTTTGCGTTCCAGGTTTCGGAAAACCATCCGCGATCATCGCCAAATTTCTTAGGCGTCAAAACGACCACGCCGTCTAACGAAGTATGTTCAATTTGCATTCTAACCCAACCAAAATTTCGAAACTTGTTTGCACTCTAAAGGAATAGACCAAGTTTGCGGCCATACCTCGCCACGATCATGGCATTAAAACGATGTCATCGACCCCATGTTTGCCAAATAGGCCAGAACAACCAAGACCAGCGCCAGGCCAAAGAACAGGACATCATTCAGCGGATCCCAGACCTTGTGTTTGATTGCCAGAAGCACAATTGCGGGATGCAGCAGCAGCATAGCCGCCCCTTGGGCCAGCAGCGCGCCCTCTAGCCCGCCCCAACGAACACCCAGCAAGAATGCCGTCGTTTGCACAAGGGCCTTGGTCGCTTGCAGCCAGAAATAGGTTTTCGTATCGCCTGCCGCCAGCGCCGATTGATCATAGGTCATGCCCACGGCCTCGACCATCTGAACGCAAGCAACCACGACCACGATCATCCCCGCCATCGCATAGCGCGCGTCGTACAAAAGCCCCACCAGCGGTACACCAATCACCGCCAAAAGCCCCAGCAACACCAAAGTGCCCCCCGTCAAGGAAAACCGCAGTTTGCGCAACTTGGCAAAGTCCTGGGCAGAGTTTGTCGGGTGGTGGTCGCGGTAAAGTGGGATCATGATGCGGCTATTGACCGAGCGCGCCAACATCAGTGGAAACGACGCAAGAAAGAAGCCAATGTTGTATACTCCCAGCTCTTCTTTGCCCAAAAAGTGACCAAAGATTGCTTTATCGCCCTGTGACAGCAAAAAGCCGCAGGCAGTTGACATAAATATCCATTTGCCAAAATGGATCAACTCGGACCCCGCAGCTTTGTCCCAGTGGAACCGGTTGCGTGGGCCGGGCAGGTAAAACCACGTCAGGAACAGTTTGGCGAATGCCCCGATAATCGCGCCAATGACCAAGGCCCAGACAGAGCGGATTTCAAACGCCAGACCAATCATCGCAATCATTCCAATCACTTGCGAGATCAAGTCCAGCAGGGTCACCCGCCCCAGCAGCAAATGGCGGTTGGCGGTATCAATGCGTGTTGGGTTAAAGCCTGCAATAAACAAGGTCAGTCCCGCCACGGGCAACAACTGTAGCAACTCTGGCGCGTCATAAAGGCGCGCCAAGGGCCACGCCAATCCGCAGGTGACCAACCAAAGCATCGCACCGCGAAAGGCGTGAATGGTAAAGGCCGTGTCAAGGAACGCCGGATCATCTCCCCGTTTGCTCTGGCTGATAGAGGCCGACACACCGACATCCGAAAACATCACCATGCCCACCAAGACCACCGACACCAGCGCCATGATGCCAAAGGCTTCGGGCGCCAACAACCGCGCCAAGATCAGGTTTGATACCAACCGCAGTCCCTGCGTGAGCGCATAAGAGCCGGCAGTCAAAGCCGACCCACGCATCGCGCGCGCAAACAGGTTTTGCCCTGCCGAGGTATTTTGGTCTGGTGCGGTCATTGCGCTGTGCTGCTCGATATTCGGGGTGGGTCGGGGGTTACGTGCCAAAGGAAAGGTCGCGGCGACCCTAGGCGTCTGCGACCCTCGGGTCAATCAAACCAAGGCGCCAAGTGTGCCAAATTCAGGGGAAATACCCGCAGAATTCGGGGGGAATTTTCGTCAACAGAAAACCCTTCTTAATGCCTTACCTTTGCCCCATGATCGCGGTACTTGCCGCATCAACATGCGGTGTACTCGTTCAGTTCGGTCTTTCGATGAAAATTGCCTATCTCGTCAATACCTATCCAAAGCCGTCGCACACCTTTATCCGCCGCGAAATTGCAGCGATTGAAAGGCTTGGGGTGCAGGTGCACCGTTTTGCCATGCGCGATGACACAACTGCTTTGGTGGATGCCGGGGATAAGGCAGAAAACGCCCGGACGGAACATGTCTTGAACCAAGGGCTGACCCGACTGCTGCCAAAGGCGCTGTCTTGGATGGTGCATCAGCCGCGCAAATCGTTGCAGAGTTTGCGCCTTGCCCTGCGCTGCGGTGCCAATGGTGCTGCGGGTGGACCGGGCACAGGCGGACGGTTGCGGCATTTGATATACCTGCTTGAGGCGGCTTATGTCGCCCAGCGCTGTTCTGAGGCGGACATTCACCACATTCACGCACATTTCGGCACCAACTCGGCCACGGTCGCAATGTTGACCCATGCGCTGGGGGGGCCGACCTATAGTTTTACTGTCCACGGTCCCGAAGAATTTGATGCTCCGCGCGCGCTATCCTTTCCCGAAAAGATCAAACGCGCCGCTTTTGTCGTGGCGATATCCAGTTTTGGGCGCAGCCAGTTGTTTCGCTGGTCGGACCTTGCCGATTGGCCAAAGATAAACGTCGTCCATTGTGGCATTGACATCGACCGCTTTGCCGAAGTGGCACCCCTGCCTCAAGGGGCACCAAAGTTGGTGGCAATCGGGCGACTGTCAGAGCAAAAGGGCTTTCCCCTGCTGATCCAAGCGATGGTTCTTGCGGTCAAGCATACCCCAGAGCTGCATCTTGCCATTTGCGGGGACGGTGAATTGCGCCCGATGATAGAGGCGGAAATTGCTGCGCATAACCTGGCAGGTCACATCACCCTGCTGGGATGGCGCGATGAGGCTGGCGTACGCCGTGCCATTGCCGAGGCGCAGGCGTTGATCCTGCCATCCTTTGCCGAAGGTTTGCCGATGGTGGTGATGGAGGCGATGGCCTCTGCCCGTCCGATCATCGCCACCTGTATCAACGGCGTGCCCGAACTGGTCACAGCGTCCGAAGGCTGGCTTGTGCCCGCAGGAGATGCACAGGCGCTTGCCAATGCGATCACCGAATTGGCAAATACCCCAAGCGAGAGGTTGGCACGAATGGGCCAATCGGCGCGGTTGCGGGTATTTGACCGCCATGACGCGAACACAGAGGCCGCAAAGTTGGTTGAGCTGTTTTCGGCCACGTTAAATACTGCCGCCTAACTCTTTGGGCCCCTAAACGAGACGATATGAGGAACCGATGAATTTCGAAGTTGTTTGCGCAAGCCACAATGACACCATCCTGAACGCCAATCTGGCGCGCTCGCCGATGCTTCGCGATGGTTTGGTCAAGCTGCATCTGGAACGCGGAGCGCCTTCCGCAGGGGTGGCCTATAACGCCGCCCTTGATGCGACGTCCGCCCCTATTATCGTTTTTGCCCACCATGATGTGTATTTCCCCAAAGGTTGGGAAACCCAACTTGCCGCGCGAATTGCTGAACTGGACGCGCATGATCCAAATTGGGCGCTGTTTGGATCATTTGGGGTGGGTCTGGATCATTCGCATATCGGGCCGGTCTGGTCGTCGTCGATTGGGTTGATCGTGGGACGCGTCCCTGTGGCCCCAACCGAAGTGCAATCCTTTGACGAGATGGTGATCATCTTGCGCCGTGCGAGCGGTATCCGTTTTGATGCGGATTTGCCCGGGTGGCATATGTACGGCACCGATATTGTGACCCAAGCCCGTGCCAAAGGACTACACGCCTATGCGGGCGCTTTGCCGACCATCCACAACGACCGCTACCATGATGCCCTGAAAGAAGACTTTGTGGAGTGTTATCAGTACATGCGCCGCAAATGGCGCGACCGCTTGCCCCTGCGCACGCCGATCATCAAGATCAGCCGATCTGGCCTGCATCTGTTGCGCAACCGCTGGCGCGACCGGTCTTCTGAAGAGTTTCGCGCGAACATGTCGGTGGGGATTCACCACCCCCCCGAAAGGCTGGCAGAGCTTTGTGGTTGGTCAGAGTTGACCCACAATTAGACCAACGCCGACAGGCTTTGCGCCACTGCGCGGCCAAGTACCGCATGGTCGGGGGCATCGAAATGCACCCCGTCTAGCGCAGACACCTTGATGACCTGTCCTGCATCCAGATAGCCGACGCCGCGCGCGTCGGCCAAAGCACGGTAAAGGGGTGGTAGGGCTGCCGACATCGTTGCACCGCCGTAAAACTCACCGCGCAAAATCCCGACCTCGACCACTGGGGGCGGACAGATCAGCAAGACCTTGTAGCCCGCGTGACGGTCTTGCATGTCCGGCGAAAGGGCAATATCCAACAACGAGGCGATGCCCCCCATCACTCCATAAGGGTTTGATGCAAAACGCGCTTTGACATCGTTTGTCCCCAACATGATCGTCAAGACATCAATTGGCCCGTTGCTTTCCAGCGCGATTTTCAGACCGTCTTGACCATTCATATGCTTGCCCATGATCGGGTCATCGAATTGTGCGGTACGGCCGGGCAATCCCTGTTCGAGCAGTTGCCAGCCCAGTTCACCGGCGGCAACGGTCGGCCAGCGCACGCCATCAGAAAACCGATTGTGCCCGACAAAACTGTCCATCGGCGGGGTGCCATAGCTGTTGCTGTCGCCAAAGGTCATAAGAAGGGTCATGCGCAATCTCCTGTATTTCGAGTTCTAAGCTAGGACCAAGCGGTCACAAAGAATAGCCCCTTCAAATTCCGCTTTGCGGCGCGCATATATAGCCAAAGCGCCACTTGCGCGTTCCTTTTGCCAAGACCTACGAGGACACCATGTTCGGGACCACAACCGCCACTGCCGCCCCCACAACGACGACCGATAACGTCCTGATCAAGGACGCGACCGAAGCTACGTTTATGAAAGACGTGATCGAGGCGTCACAACAGGTTCCGGTGATTGTTGATTTCTGGGCCCCGTGGTGCGGCCCGTGCAAAACCTTGGGGCCTGCGCTGGAAGCTGCCGTAACCGCCGCAAAGGGTCGGGTGCGGATGGTCAAGATGGATGTCGACAAGAACCAGCAAATCGCCGCCGAATTGCGCATTCAGTCTATTCCAACCGTCTATGCCTTTTACAAAGGTCAACCAATTGACGGCTTTCAAGGTGCACTTTCTGCGTCTGACTTGAAGAAATTTGTCGAAACCGTCGCCGACAAAGCAGGCCCGCCCGACAACGGTTTGGCTGATGCGATTGACGCCGCCGAGGCGATGCTCACCGAAGGCGCGTTTGACGACGCCCGCGAGACCTTTGCGGCGATTTTGGAAGAAGAGCCTGAAAACGTCCTGGCCTACAGTGGGCTGATCCGCACGCATATCGCGATGGGTTTGCTGGACGAGGCGCAGAACTTGATTGCCGCCGCCCCTGCGAAGTTGGCCAATAGTAAGGAAATTACCTCGGCATCAGCCCAGCTGGACCTCGCCCGCCAAGCCGCCAATGCCGGGCCCGAAACCGATCTGCGCAACGCACTTGCCAAGGACCCGACCAATCGGCAGACCATGTTTGACCTTGCCGCTGCCCTGCTGGCTGCTGACAAGACCGATGAGGCGGTAGCGCTGTTGCTCGACCTCTTCAAACTTGACCGTGATTGGAATGACGGTGCGGCCAAGGCGCAACTGTTCAAGGTCTTTGACGCGCTAAAGCCGCAAGATCCGATCGTTCTGGCGGGACGCAGACGTTTGTCGTCGATCATCTTTTCGTGACAAAATCTGCTTTATCGCGTCTGAAACGTATGCTGGGTCTTTGCGAATGTGGAAACAGATATCTTCGCTTTGGGCGCAATAAAACAGTCGCTCAAATTTGAAATTCAGACTATTCTTCTTGAATGATGAAGCTCTCCGATCTGCCAGATACCATCCCTGTGTTTCCGTTGCCCGGCGCCTTGTTGTTGCCGCGCGCACGTCTGCCTATTCACATCTTTGAACCGCGCTATCTTGCGATGTTTGATGATTGTTTCAAAACCCAAACCCGGCTGATCGGGATGATCCAACCACGCGGTGTGCCGGGGACGGATGAAGAGCGTTTGTCCGCGATTGGCTGTGCCGGGCGGATCACGGGATTTTCTGAAACCGACGATGGTCGCTATATGGTCACCCTGACCGGGGTGTCGCGGTTTCGCATCCGGGGCGAAGTTGAAGGGTTTACACCCTACCGTCGGTGCGACATCGACTGGCGGCCCTTTGACCGAGATCTGGGGTCTGATGAGTCTGATCCAAATTTCAACCGCCCGGCATTGATGAACTTACTTGCGCGCTATTTCCAAATGCGTGGGTTGGGCACGGATTGGTCAGGTTTGAAAGAGGCCGAGGATGAGTTGATGATCAACTCATTATCCATGCTTTTGCCGTTTACGCCCGAGGATAAACAGGCCCTGCTTGAGGCGCCATCGTTGGTCACCCGGCGAGAAACGCTGGTCACCTTGATCGAATTTGCCCTGCGCGGCAACGGCGCGGGCGAAGTGCGCCAATGACCGAACAGGCATCCATTGACAGGCGGATGCTAGAGGCACTGGTGTGCCCCTTGACGCATGGGACGTTGGTCTACAGCGCCGAAAAGTCTGAATTGGTGTCAAGATCGGCCAAACTTGCCTTTCCCATTCGCGACGGCATCCCGATCATGTTGGTCAGCGAAGCGCGCGAAATCGATTGACTCAATCAGGTCCGCTTTGGCCAGTTAAATCGCACGCCCTGCCAACAATCGCGGCAATTCTCCGGTCAGGCCAGCGGCTTGGCGCATGAAACCCCGGCGCAGACCGGGAACAGCATTCACCACCCCCAGCCCCAGATCACGCCCAGCACGCAGGATTGGATTGTCGTTTGAAAACAGCTTATTTACTGCATCCATACCCAAGGCCATCGCGGTGTTGTCAAACCTACGCCAACGTTGATACCGATCAAGGACGTCAATCGCACCGATGTCTTCGCCGCGACGGGCGGCCTCTACCAAGACTTGCGCCAAAGCACCGACATCCCGCAGCCCAAGGTTCAACCCCTGCCCGGCAATAGGGTGCACACCATGCGCCGCATCGCCGACAAGGGCCAATCGCGGCATCACGAAACGTTCGGCCAAGGACAGCGACAAGGGATAGGTAAACCTGTCGCCCGCCAACGCAATCTCACCCAGAAAATCACCAAAGCGGGGGCGAAGGGCATGCAAATAGTCGGTATCGGTCAGGCCTTGTATGGCGGCGGCGGCGGTTGCATCCTCGCTCCACACGATAGAGGAATGATGCCCCCCCGCCAGCGGCAAAATTGCCAAGGGGCCGGACGGCATAAAGAACTGATGTGCGGTCCCGCCATGCGGCGACGCATGATGCACGGCCGTGACAAGCGCCGTTTGACCATAGCCCCAGCCTTGCCGCGCGATGCCCGCCCGACTGGCCACACCTGACCCACGTCCATCGCAGCCAATCAGCACGCGACCCGTCACCGTTTTGCCAGAGGCCAGTGTCACCGATGCGCCTTGCGTGGTGATCTCTTGCGCCACGACACCATCCCCAAACAACGCGGTTGTGCCCGGTGTGCGTTGCACCGCATCCATCAAGGCGCGGTACAAAAACCGATCCTCTGCCATAAAGCCCATCGGGCCTTCTTCCATTTCGGCATGATCAAAGGTCAGGAAAAACGGCGCGGGGCCTTGGCCTGACAGTCCGTCACTCGCGGTGATCTTGAGGATCGGCTGTACTTTATCTGCGATACCCGCCCACACGCCAATGCCTTGCAACAAACGTTTAGAGGCGATGGCCAATGCATAGGCACGGCCGTCAAAGCCCGCCTCCGCCCGGGGCGCCACCGCGCGCGCATCAATGATCACGGATGTCAGCCCGCCACCCGCCAAGGCCAATGCCAATGCCGGGCCATTCAGCCCGCCACCAACGATCACAATATCCGCATCATATGACATGCGCCAAGTATGCCCGCTCGGGCGGGATTGTCCATGCGCTGCCTTGTCGCTAGCTTGAACCATATCGCCAGCCTGCACCAAACGGAGAGTGTGATGAGCAAAATCTGGTCCAATATGACGGCGGCCGATCTTGGCCGCGAAATCGGCAAGGGTCGCATCAATCCGGTGGAACTGGCAGAGTTCTTTTTGGACAAGATCGCAGGGCATCCGATGGCCGATCGTATCTATGCGCGGACGACAGCCGCTCGTGCCCGGGGAGAGGCGATGGGTGCTGCAAGGCGCAGCAAAATGGGCATGCGGCAGGGCATTTTGGACGGTGTTCCGATCAACTGGAAAGATCTTTTCGACACCGCCGGCACAGCAACAGAGGCGGGATCTGCGCTGCTGAAAAACCGCGTGCCGCTGATGGATGCGCAGGTTTTGCAAACCGCCACGCGTGAGGGGCTGGTGTGTCTTGGCAAAACCCATATGTCAGAACTGGCGTTTTCTGGCCTTGGTTTGAATCCCGTCACAGCGACACCGCCGTGCATCAATGACGAGGCGGCGGTATCTGGGGGGTCGTCCTCGGGTGCTGCGGCATCGGTGGCGTATGGGCTTGCGCCTGCGGCCATCGGGTCTGATACGGGCGGATCGGTGCGCATTCCAGCGGCGTGGAATGATCTGGTGGGGTTGAAAACCACCTCTGGAAGGTTGTCGCTTAAGGGTGTTGTGCCCTTGTGTGAGCGGTTTGATACCGTGGGTCCCCTTGCCCATTCGGTTGAGGATTGTGCCCTGCTTCTGGCGGCGTTAGAGGGGCGCAAGCCCATGGATTTGCGAGAAACTTCCATCGCTAACGCGCGGTTTCTGGTGCTGGAAACCACAGCCCTTGATGGGTTGCGTGACCGTCCTGCAAAAGGGTTTGAAGATGCGCTGTCGCGCCTTTCAAAGACCGGGGCGCGGATCACCCACGGCGCGATTCCCGAAGTAACCGAAGCGATGGCGCTTGCAGGCATTTTGTTCACTGCAGAGGCTTACGGCATTTGGCGTACCACGATTGAGGCGGCGCCAGACAAGCTATTTCCGCGGATTCTCGAACGCTTTCGCTCTGGTGGCTCGATTTCAGCGTCTGATTATGTCGCGGGTTGGCGACGGCTAGGGGTGCTGCGTGACCTCTGGGCCGAAAAAACCGCCGGCTATGACGCCGTTTTGGTACCGACCTCTCCTATTTTGCCGCCCAATGCCGAACGTTTATTGACCGATGACGACTATTACGTCAGTGAAAATCTTCTGGCCCTGCGCAACACGCGGATCGGCAATATGATGAACCAATGCGTGCTGACTCTGCCCACAAATCAGCCATCTTGCGGTATTTCCATCATGTGCCCCCCTCACAATGAAGAACGGCTTTTGCGCATCGGGTTGGCCGCTGAACGCGCGCTGACCTGAGAAGACGCTCACCCTTGCCCGCAACAGGGACGAAAAAGACACAATTTCTCTGCCCAAGCCACAGGTTCCACAGGGTTTTTCTGGACCAAGCCCCCCCAAGCGGGTAACGTCTTTGATAAGCGGGGCGAAATGATCCCGAGGATGAGGCAGTCATGGCGTTTCCAGAGCGGTTTTCGAACCTGCCGGATTATGCGTTTCCGCGTTTGCGGAAGCTGCTGGATGCGCATGTGCCCGGCGGCCCCCAAATTTCGATGACCATTGGCGAGCCGCGCCACCCGATGCCAGATTTCGTCGGTCAGGTTTTGGCGGACAGCATTGCTGATTTTGCCGTCTATCCACCAAACGACGGGACGCCCGAACTTTTGTCGGCGATTTCGGCATGGATCCAGCGTCGCTATGCTGTGACGCTGGATCACGACCGCTTGATGGTTCTGAATGGAACCCGTGAAGGACTTTACAACGCCTGTATCGCGCTGTGCCCGGAACAAAAAAACGGCAAAACGCCGGTGGTTTTGATGCCAAATCCGTTTTATCAGGTCTATGCCGTGGCCGCGTTGACGGTGGGGGCAGAGCCGGTTTACGTGCCCGCCACGGCCGCGACAGGGTTTCTGCCCGATTACGCCAGCTTATCTGCCGACGTGCTGGACCGAACAACCATTGCTTATATCTGCTCACCCGCAAACCCGCAGGGCGCGGTCGCGAGTTCGGAATATTGGGCCACTCTGCTTGCCCTAGCCGAAAAGCACGATTTCATCATTTTCGCTGATGAATGCTATTCCGAAATCTGGCGCAGCGCGCCCCCTGTGGGCATTTTGGACGTGGCCCAAAGGGTTGGCGCAAATCCTGAACGCGTGTTCGCGTTCCACTCTTTGTCCAAACGGTCCAACCTGCCGGGGCTTCGGTCTGGGTTTGTGGCGGGCGGGACGCAAGGCATTGCCCGTATCCGCAAGCTGCGGTCCTTCGCCGGTGCGCCTTTGCCGCTTGCCTTGCAACGCGTGGCCGAAAGGGCATGGTCGGATGAGGCGCATGTCACGGCGAGCCTCGCGCTTTACCAAGACAAATTCCGCGCCGCGAATGAGATTTTTGCCGGCCTTCAGGGGTATGAGTGTCCCGAGGGTGGGTTCTTTTTATGGCTGCCCGTTGATGACGGCGAAACAGCCGCGCTGAAACTGTGGCAAGCCACGGGCGTCAAAGTGCTGCCCGGGGCCTATCTTTCGCGTGATGCGGACGGACAAAATCCCGGAAAAGCCTATATTCGGGTCGCACTTGTGGCCCCAAAACAAGAAATGCAGCGCGGGCTGATCCAGCTTCGTGATTGCCTCTACAGTTGAGGACAGATTAACATGGCGTCATATCACACACGACAGCGCGATCCTTTGCTGGATCAAGGCACCCAAGCCATGCTGGAAAAGCGGGCGCGCGAATTGATCGGGCTTGGACTGTTGATTGCGGCGGTGGTGTTCGTTGTGATGTTTGGCAGCTATTCAACCGAAGATCCGGGTTGGATGGTGGCCACGGACGATCCGGTGCGCAACCTGATGGGGCGGTTTGGTGCTGCGCTGGCTTCAACCTTGATGATCGTGTGTGGCAAGGCGGTCTGGGCCATTCCGTTAATCCTTGCGGCGTGGGGTGTCCGTTTTGTGCTGCATCAAGGGATTGAGCGGGTCATGGGCCGGATGGTTTATGCGCTGATCGCTGTCGCGGCCTGTTCCATCTATGCTGCAACGCTATTGCCAACGGATGACTGGGTACATTTGTTCGGCATGGGCGGATTGTTTGGCGACACAGTGCTGCGGGCGTTGCTTAACTTGTTGCCCATCGGATCGGGCTTTGGCTTGAAATTGGTGTCTGGGTTGGCCGGGGCTGCCGTGCTTGCCATGCTTTTGTACGTCATGGCATTTGATCGCACCGAGTTGACGCATATCCGACAGTTTTTGACCTTTGGGTTGATCGTGACCTATTCCAATCTGGTGGGTGCCGCGGGCAAAGGCGCGCAAGATGCAGCGCAAGCGTTGCGCAATCGTCGCAGTGCCGCGCAAGCGGCCGAGGCGTATGTCCCGACCCGGCACAGCGATCAGCCCCCTGTTTCGTCTGCAACTAACGGCTTTGGTCGCCCGAATTCACTGCGCGCCGATCAACGCTACAGCGAACCGCTGGCCGAGGCGGCCCACTATGCCGCACCGCGCGAAAAGCTGGGGTTGTTGGCCCGGATGCCTGCGATGATCCGCCGCGCGATAGAGCCGGAATTGGTGGAACAAATATCGCCCCATATGGATGATTACACTGATCTGCCGTCAGACGACCGGATCAAGGCGCGCATTTCTGATGTGATCCGCGCGCGTGGCCAAAGCCAAATTCACGACGCGACGCCGCTAGGCGCAAGCTTTCACCGCACTGAACCAGCAGTGATCCGCCCGCGCGGCCCTGCGCCATTGATTGTGGCATCGCGTGCCGCGCCGACCGTTTCGCCGCGGGTTGAGCCGCCAGTTCAAATCGGCCGCGTTGTGCAGGGCAAAGGCATCGTCGAAGCCCTGCCGATCAACGCCTTTAGCGACTTGGAAGATGACGCGCTGTTTGAAGAGAACTATGACCAGTCCCTTACGGCCCGCGAATGGGACGAAGACGCTGAGACTGATTATGTTGCAACCCCGATCACCCCGCGCGTGACTGCGCCGTTGGTTGATCGCCGCGCAGTCGTGCAGCAAGCGGCGAAAAAGCCCCCTGCCCCATCGCGGCAAGCCAGGGCGGAATCGCAGCCGCGGTTGCGCTTTGATGACCAGCCCCCCGCGTATGAACTTCCGCCCTTGTCGCTGTTGAGCAGTCCGGATGGCGTGACCCGCTACACGCTGTCGAATGACGCGTTGGAAGAAAATGCGCGCATGTTGGAATCGGTGCTGGATGACTACGGCGTCAAAGGTGAGATCGTATCGGTGCGTCCGGGCCCCGTTGTCACGATGTATGAACTGGAACCAGCGCCGGGCCTAAAGGCCAGCCGCGTTATTGGTCTGGCCGATGATATCGCCCGGTCGATGTCGGCGCTTTCGGCACGGGTTTCAACTGTTCCGGGCCGCACCGTGATTGGCATCGAACTGCCGAACGTCAGCCGCGAAAAGGTTGTGCTGCGTGAGATTATCTCGGCCCGTGATTTTGGTGACAGCGCCATGCGCTTGCCGCTTGCACTTGGCAAAGACATTGGTGGTGAACCTGTTGTCGCCAACCTAGCCAAAATGCCCCATCTTTTGATCGCGGGGACAACCGGTTCGGGTAAATCGGTGGCCATCAACACCATGATCCTGTCGCTGCTTTACAAACTGTCGCCAGAGGAATGCCGCCTGATTATGATCGACCCCAAGATGCTGGAACTGTCGGTTTATGACGGCATCCCGCACCTGTTGTCGCCCGTTGTGACAGATCCGAAAAAGGCCGTTGTCGCGCTGAAATGGGTCGTGGGCGAGATGGAAGAGCGTTATCGCAAGATGTCGAAACTGAACGTGCGCAACATCGACGGCTATAACGGCCGCGTGCGTGAATCGCTTGCCAAGAACGAAATGTTCAAACGCACCATCCAGACCGGCTTTGATGAAGACACTGGCGAGCCAGTGTTCGAAACCGAAGAATTCCAGCCCGTTGTCCTGCCCTATATCGTGGTCGTCGTCGACGAGATGGCCGACCTGATGATGGTCGCGGGCAAAGAGATAGAGGCCTGCATCCAACGTCTGGCGCAAATGGCCCGCGCATCCGGTATCCATTTGATCATGGCAACCCAGCGCCCCTCGGTCGACGTGATCACCGGCACGATCAAAGCCAACTTTCCGACCCGTATCTCGTTTCAGGTCACAAGCAAAATCGACAGCCGCACCATCCTTGGCGAACAAGGCGCAGAGCAATTGTTGGGCATGGGCGACATGCTCTATATGGCAGGCGGCGGCCGCGTGACCCGTATCCACGGGCCGTTTGTGTCGGATGAAGAGGTTGAGGAAATCGTAAACCATCTGAAATCTTATGGCCCGCCGACTTATATGTCGGGTGTCGTGGACGGTCCCGAAGATGAAGCATCGTCCGAAATCGACGCCGTGCTTGGCCTTGGTTCAGGCGACGCAGGCGATGATGCACTTTATGATCAG
>JAAFIJ010000240.1 GCA_013298675.1 Rhodobacterales bacterium
CGGTGTCAGGGGAATCCGGTCCAGCACGATTTCTTTTGCGGTCAGCGCATTCACGGAAATCTCACCCCGCAACAGGGCGGCGCGGCTCCAGTCCAAGGCGACGCCCTCAAGCGACAACCAAATGCCTTGATCGTCTGCGATGGTCAGGCTGTCGATCGACGCCACGGATGACAGCGCACCCCTGAACCCGGTGATGGTGACCTGCCGACCCGCGCCAGACAAGTTGTCCTCAAGCAGGGCGGTCAGGTAATCGCGGTCGTCGCTTTGTTGCGCGCCTGCGGCAGACCCAAATATGGCCAAGGTGAGGGCGAGGGGGTATAGCGCCCGCATCAAAATGCCTGCCCCAGACCAACGTAGATTTGCAACTTACTCCCGGTCGTGCCGCCAACAGGGGCCGCGACATCCAGCCTGATTGGCCCCACGGCCGTGGCATACCGCACCCCCAGCCCAACACCGGAATGCCAGTTCCCCACGTCCGAAAAGAAGGCCGTCGAATCCACCCGTGCGATATCGACAAAACCAACGACGCCCAGCTTGTCGTTGATCTGGTTGCGCGCCTCTAGAGACGCCGCCAACAGATAGGCGCCGCCCGTCTGGAAAGTGCCGCTAAGATCGCTGCGCAAGACATCGACGCCCAGCGATTGATATGGCTGCCCTCGCACGGTTCCACCGCCACCCGAAAAGAACAAATCATCGCGCGGCGCACCCAGCAACGACGCGCCCAAAACCGCGCCAATCTGAACGCGACCGGCAAGAACAAACCGCTTGTCCGTACCAAACCCCTTATAGCCACGCGCATCAAGTTTTAGCCTAAGGCCGTTGTCGGTAAAGCCAAACCCCACAAACGGCTTGGCTTGCCCAAAAAAATAGACCCCTCCGCGTGGGTCAGTTTTCGAACTGCGGTTGTCCCAACTGATGTCAAAGGGCAAAGCGAGGCTGCGATAGGTAAACGTTCCGTTCGGGTCTGTGACCTTTGCGAAGGCATAGGCAAGACCAAGCTCAGCCGACAGCTTTTCATTGAAATAATGCTCTAACGTGGTCGAGATCGAGAAATTGTCCAGCGTCAGATCAGGTTCGCGGCTTTGGCCAACATCAATGCCCAAAAGCAATGTGGTGTCGGGGGTAAAGGTGGCGGGGCGTTGCAATTGCAGCCCCAGCGTCCAGTCAGGGTCACTGCCTGTGCCGATGTCGGTGATGCCGCCCGTGATCGAAAACCGTTCACCGCCGCCCGACAGGTTTCGGTGCAGCCACCCGCCTGTCACGGTGATGCCAGTATCGGTCGCCACCTCTAGCCCGAACGACAGGCGGCGGGGCTTTTCTTCGGCGACGTTAATGGTCATGCCCAAAAGATCAGGTGCGGTAATGGCATCATCTTCTGCAAGCGTCACGGAACGGAAGACCCCGGTTCGGCGTAAGCGAGCCGCGGCGCGGTCAACCTCTTGGGCGCTATAGACCTCACCTTCACGCAGGCCTGCAATCTTGCGCACGCGATTGTCACGCATCCGGTCTGTTCCAGTGACCACAACCGCCCCAAATCGCAACCTAGGGCCGCTTTGGATGGTGACATCTACGCCCAGTTGCGCCGTATCGTGATCGGCAACCACGTCTTGGGCCGAAACCGCGGCTTTCGCAAATCCCTGATTGCGCCAGCCGTCAATCGCCGCCTCTGTTGCGGCCACCACAACCCCGCTTTTGGCAGACTTGCCAACAGCAAATTCTTCCGGCAAGCGCGTGCGCCGCGCGAGGGGGGCGATTTTAGTGCGTGAGAACGTGAATGCCGGGCCCGTGATGATTTCAACCTGAACATGGTCAATCCGACCCGGCGCATCAAGCGGGGCAATTCCAGCAGCCTCGCGCCCGTCAAGCAGCACATGAATCACCGCAGAATAATACCCTGCCGCATAAAGTGCGTTCAACAGGCTGCCATATTCCGCCAGTGCGTCTGCGAAGAGATCTTGGGTTTCGGTGTTTCCCTGCGCCTGAGAGTTCAACAAGATCGACGCTGCGCGCAGCTTTTTTTCCAACGCATCGCTGTCACCGGTAACTTGAAAATCCAAACGGTCCAATGCAGCGGCCGGACTAACGCTGCCCAACAAGATCACCAAAGCCGAATAAACCGCTTTGCGGATAAAGGGGCGCAAAAAAGACTGCATGAACTCTCCGATGGCCAGTACATGGCCCAACTGTTCGGACTATCGCAACTCTCACCCCAAAGGGCAACGTCAACAGGGTCAATTTGACGTGCACGCGCAGTATTTTGCCCAAGCGATTGCATCGGGAACAATATCTGGGCACTTGACCTTGGCTGGCGCTCGGCTGATCGTCGCATCAAATATCCCAAGGGGCCAAACTCATGACATATGTACCAGCCGAAAACCGCTATGATCGGATGCCTTATCGCCGTTGTGGCAAGTCGGGGCTAAAGCTTCCGGCGATTTCCTTGGGGCTTTGGCACAACTTTGGCGATGACACGCCGCACGACACCAAGCGCGCGTTGTTGCAGACAGCATTTGATCAGGGGATCACCCATTTTGACCTCGCCAACAACTATGGCCCGCCAGCTGGATCGGCGGAAACGGCGTTTGGTCAATTGTATGCCCAAGACTTCAAATCCCACCGCGACGAGATCATCGTGTCGTCCAAAGCGGGTTATCACATGTGGAATGGCCCTTATGGCGAATGGGGCTCGCGCAAGTACCTGATATCATCCTGCGATCAGTCGTTGAAACGCATGGGCCTCGACTATGTCGACGTGTTCTATTCGCACCGCTTTGACCCCGACACACCTTTGGAAGAGACGATGATGGCGCTTGACCACATCGTACGGTCCGGCCGCGCCCTCTATGCCGGAATATCCAGCTATAACAGCCAGCGTACGCGTGAGGCTTATGCGATTCTGAAAGACCTGGGCACGCCTTTGCTGATCCACCAACCAAGTTATTCCATTTTGAACCGTTGGGTCGAAGAAGACGGTCTGAAAGATACGCTGAAAGAGTTGGGTGTGGGCTCCATTGCTTTTACCCCGCTGGCGCAAGGGATTTTGACCAAGAAATACCTGAATGGCATTCCGGCATCTTCGCGTGCCGCGCAGGGCAAATCGTTGGATCCAGACACCATCACCCCGCGCGCGTTGGCGTCTGTGCGGGCGCTGAATGATCTGGCAGAGGCGCGGGGTCAAACGCTTGCACAGATGTCGCTGGCTTGGGTGTTGCGCGACGAAGGCATCACGACGGCGCTGATCGGCGCATCAAAGCCAGAGCAAATTGTTGATTGTGTGGGCGCAGTAGAGCGTCTTGATTTTACCGCGCAAGAACTGGCGATGATCGATGAGATTTCACAGGAAAAAGACGTGAACCTTTGGGCGCGGTCGTCTGAAAACGATTAAAGGCTAATCCTGAGAGCGCGCGGGAAGCTGCCCGATTTGCAAAAGGCATTTGTGCAGCACCCTACGTTCCTCGGGCGTGAACTGGGCCAACAATTGGTCGTTATAGCGTTCGGCGGCGCGGCTTAGATCCTCGCTTGCCGATTTGCCCGCTTTCGTCAGGCTCAAAACCTCATTTCTGCGGTCATGCGCCATTTCTTGGCGTTGCAACATCCGCTTGTCCTCTAGGGCGCGCACAGCCCGGCTGACTTTGGTTTTGTGCAGGCCGGACCTAAGGCAAATTTCATGTGCGGTCATCTCGCCGTAGCGCCATAGATGAAACAGCACCCGCCACTCGGTTCGCAACATGCCGTATTTGTCACGGTAATGGACCCGAAACGCCAGACTAGAGCCTTCGGCCGCTTGGTTCAGCAGATAGGGCAGGAAATTGTTCAGCTCAAAAGTGGTCATGGCCCAAACCGCAAAGTTTTTCGTTGTTAGTTACAAAATCAACTAATATCGGACAAGAAAGCAATCGAATTATGCGGCCTGACGCCGCGCTGTGAACCAAAGGATTTACCCATGGCCAAAGCATTTGCCTCGCAAGGCGACATGACTGAAAAGAAGATCACCTTTGATGAGATTGGTCGCGATCTTTGGGCCTTTACTGCCGAGGGGGACCCGAATTCTGGCGTCATCATCGGCGACAACTCGGTGATGATCGTTGAGGCGCAGGCCACGCCGCGTTTGGCCAATAAGGTCATTGAAAAGGTGCGCCAAATCACCGACAAACCGATCAGCCATTTGGTGTTGACCCATTATCATGCCGTGCGTGTTTTGGGCGCAAGTGCCTATGGCGCTGGGCAGATCATCATGGGCGACGCGGCGCGCGCCATGGTGGTTGAGCGAGGGCAAGAAGATTGGGACAGTGAGTTCCAACGCTTTCCCCGTCTGTTTGAAGGATACGAATCCATCCCCGGCCTGACCTATCCCACCACCACATTCAGCGATCAGATGACGGTTTATTTGGGCAATCGTCGTGTTGACCTGATGCATTTGGGCCGCGCCCACACGGCAGGTGATATTGTCATTCATGTGCCGGATGAAAACGTGATGTTCACCGGCGATATCGTAGAGGCGCATTCT
>JAAFIJ010000241.1 GCA_013298675.1 Rhodobacterales bacterium
ACGGTTGGCAATGGCAATCAGCGAACGCACGCGCCTTATGGCCGAAGCCGAGATTTTGGCGACCCCAGCTGGTGCCATGATCGAAAGCAAGGCCCCGGTTTTGCAGTTTACTCTGCCCGAATTGCCCTTTCCTGCCCCCGACTTGATAGAGGCCGCCGCCCGCCAGCAGGCCCTGTTCAATGCGCGTCATGTGCAGATCAAAGATGGCCGCAAGCGCCAGATAGAGATGGAAAGCCAAGTCAAAGCCCAAATCGCCGGGGTTGCGGCGCAAGTGGCCTCGCTGCAGGCCGAAAATGTGTTTTTGGAAACCGAACTTACGAACCAGAAAGATCTGGTGGCCAAAGGTCTGGCGCGCCAAAGCCAGTTGTCGGATCTTGAGCGTCAGTCCGTCACGCTTCAGGGTCGACTGGCGGGACTAGAGACGGAAAACAACCGTTTGCAGGCCGCTTACCGCGATATCAGCCTTGCACAGAGCCAAGAGGAAAGCCGCCTTTCGGAAGAAATTGCCCAAGGTCTGCGCGATACCACCGGCCAGATCCAAGAGCTAACCCAAGACATCGTGGCCCTTCGCGCCGATGTGGACCGCACCCAGCTGCGCGCGCCTGTGGCGGGGATCGTACATGAACTGGCCGTCACCGCCCCAGGTGCCCTGGTCACGGCCGGGGCACCCTTGGTACAAATCATCCCGCTGGATCGTGGTGTCGAGGTTGAGGTCCGTGTGGATCCCAACGCGATTGATCAAGTCTATCCGGGGCAGGAGGCCAAAGTGATGGTCGCGGCCTTTGATCAGCGTACCGTGCCAAAACTGCAAGCGACCGTGACCAGCATACCCCCCGATGCCACCATCGATCCGGCCACCACCCGCAGCTATTACCGCGTCATCGTCAGTATGACCCCAGAAGCCGAGGCCGTTCTGGGGGACTTGACCCTGACCCCCGGCATGCCGGTTGAAGTGTTCCTCAAAACCTCGGAACGCTCTATCCTGTCGTGGTTGATGGCACCGATCCTGACGCACCTGCAACGCGGTCTGCGCGAGAACTAAGGTCTTTGCGCAGATATGCGCAGTGGCGCAGGAAAAGCACAATCGCACCAAAGCTTGGCCAAGGGTTTGTCAGATCTCTTGTCTCGGTCAGCCTATCCGCATAGACTTGTAAATGAGCAGCCTAAAGAAACCCTGCAATTTCAGCAGGACATCGGCACAATGACCGAACGGGGCCGCTCAAGGCGAGTAGATTTTGGGCACAGTTTTTGGTCACCCTTTTCATCGTTCAACCCAGCCCAAGCGCGCACCGCTTTTGCTGGCCACGATTTTGCTGACCTTCACCACGCTGACAGGCTGCGCGCCCAAGATTGGCGACGAACCACCGCGCTTTGCCTTTGCAAGGGCTTGGGCCACCCCGGCACCGGGCGCACCGCGCCTGATGGACAACAGCCGCTGGTGGCAGGCCTTTAAAGACCCGACCCTTGACCGCATTGTGGCTTTGGCGTTGACCGACAGCCCAAACCTTGCAGCCGCCGTGCTGCGTGCCAATGCCGCCCGCGCGCAGGCCATCGATGCGGGGCCATTTTCGGCCAGCGCCGGGATTGCGGGAACGTCCGGCGGGATAATCGGCGCATCGCCCACGCAGCAAGTCAGCACCGATCTCAGCCTTGAATTGCTGTTTGATCCGGGCCGTGGCCGCGCAGCCCAACGGGCAGGGGCCGCCGCCGATCTGGCGCGCGCCCAAGCCGCGGCGGCGGGGGCCAGACTGTTTTTGGTGGCCCAGATCACCGACACCTATCTTGGACTGCGCCATGCCGAGCGCAGCCTTTCCTTGGCCAAAGCCGAAGCCGCCCGCGGCCGCAAAACCTTGGAGCTCACCCAAACGCTGGGAAGTGCCGGCGAGGCGACACGCCTTGATGCTTTGCGCTCTCAGGCCCGCAACGCCTCTATCGAGACGGGTCTTCCCTCGCTTGAAGCGGCCGTCGCACGCAAACATGCTGAACTGGCAGTGCTGGCAGGCTATAGCCCTGGCACACTGCCGGCCGATCTGGGTGCCGCTTTGTCCAAGCCCCAACCACAGCCCCGGGCCACCTTGGCCCCCGATCCCGGATTGCCCGCCGATCTGGTGCGCAACCGTCCCGATCTGCAAGTGGCCGAGGCCAATTATGATGCCGCCCGTGCCGGTCTTGGCCGCGCGCGTGCCGCTCTCTATCCGCGCTTGGCCCTGTCTGGAACCATCGAGGCGCGGCAAAATTCTGCCGGTGGGTCGGCTTCGGAATTCAGCCTTGGCCCCTCGCTGCGCCTGCCAGTTCTGCCGCAAACCTCGGCAAAGGCCGGGGTTGACGCCGCCACCGCCCTTGTCACCGCAGCCTATGCCGATTGGCGCAGTGCCGTGCTTCAGGCTCTGCTTGAGGTGGAAATCGCGCTGCTGGATTACCGCGCCGCCGCTGCCTCTGAGGCATCTGCAGACCGTGCGGTGCGCCTTTACAGCGAAACTACGGAATTGATGCGCGAAAGCGTGTTGAAAGGTGAGGCAACCTTGGGCGAGTTGATCGCGACCCAAGATGCACTGGCCTCCGCCGAGCGCACGCAGGCGGATGCCCGTCTGGCCCGCGCCCGCGCTTTTTCCACGCTGAACCTGCGCCTTGGCGCCGGGGCCCGCGCCTCAGCGCCAAGCCCGGCCGCAGTAGTCAAAGCACCCTAAGCGCTCCATTTGTGGGCAAACATGCCCCCACCCCTGTGATCGCGCGCGCCTTATAGGTTTTGCCAAGCATCAGACACATTTCGGGGCCGTTTTGGCCATGTGAGACTGCCATAGCTGTCTTATCTCTGAAGGACACCCTTCAGGTTCGAAAATAGGCGCTTGCATATGTCCGAGCTGATTACGGTCACAACAGCGGCAGAACTGAACGCAGCCCTTGAGAGCGCTTTGGGCGGGGAAACCCTCTGCCTCGAGGCGGGCCATTATGGCCAGTTGATCCTGAATGCCGCCACCCATCCCCGATTGGCCTTTGCAACTCCGGTAACCTTGGCCGGGGTTGGCGCGCCGCTTCCGGCCGTGTTCAGCGGGCTGCACCTCAGCGGTGTGGTGCATCTGGTCTTTGAAGGCATTGTGTTTGACGTCAATGACGCAGAGCCCGCTCCCCACATCACTGCCCCCCACATCACTGGCTCCTCAGCCGATGCGCCCTTCAAACTTGTGGCCTGTACCGACATCGCTTTTCAGGGCTGCATCTTTAACGGGCGCAGCGCACAGGCCGATTCAGCGACCGATTGCGGCCCCAAAATAGGCTGCGGGTTAACGCTGTCGGCCTGCCAGAGGATGCGCATTGATACCTGCCGCTTGCAGGCGTTTTCGCATGGCATCGTGGCCTTGGGCTGCGAGACGCTCAATGTGCTCAACTGTAATTTGTCAGCGATCGGCATGGACGCAATGCTGTTGATCGACACCAAAGCGGTGCGGATCGAGGGCAATTCCATTCATGATCTGGGGCCGCAAAGTGCGCCGAACCTTCCCATCACCATGCTACACTTCCGCACCAAGACAGCAGACCGATCGCACCGGGATGTGGTGGTGCGCAACAACACTCTGGATGCGGGTTCGCGAAGTGCTGCGCGCGGCATCGTGATGACGGCGGATTTTGGTCCCGATTTCAATGCCGAGAGTACGGCCAGTCCAGGCCCAGTTCTGGCCTGTGAGCGCCTGCTGATTGAGGGCAATCTGATCGTGACCCGTCATCCTGACGGCATCGTCCTTGGCCCACTCAAAACCGTGACGATCCAGAACAATTCGGTGCTGATGGCGCCCGTCACCCCAGACAGCGCGGGTCCAACTGTGGCGCCGCAAATCATGATCGACCCACGCGCGCAAGACGTCACGGTGATCAAGAACGCGGTCTTTGGCATTGTGGGTGTCAGTGCGCGTTCCAACGCCGGGCCTTCCCCAATGGCCGCCTGGACCGTCCGACAAAATGCATTTATCCAAGCAGATGATCCAACTCTGCCCGGCTGGTACGGCGATGTATTTGAAACCCTTCCCGAGGGACAAGACGGGGCATTCAGCCCATCATCCGCCCGGTTTGTCGTCCGCAAAGGCAGCATGCTTCACAGCTTGGGCGCAGGGGTCTTGCCGGGGCCCTTGCTTAAGGCGCCAGGCCTTAGGGATTCAGGCCTTGAGGATTCGGCACTTAAAGACTCGGGGGCCCCTGTATTGAGCCCCCCCTTCATACCAAAACTTGTGCCAAAACTTTCTGTTGTGCCGCGTCTGATGCCCCCGCGAGAGGCGATTAAGACGATGAAATCTGCCAAATCATCGGACTCTGCACCCAAGCGCGCATCCGCCCCGGCTTCAATGGCTTGGACGAGCAGTGCGTTTCTGGATTGCTCGGTTCCACTGATGTAACATCTTCTGGCCTTACGCTTGCTTGGCCTGCCAAATCCATCATATAAAGACTTACAGTTTATCGCCAGCTCTCGCCCAAACACTGTTAAACGCAACCAGCAGAGTTTTCTGGAAACCCTGCG
>JAAFIJ010000242.1 GCA_013298675.1 Rhodobacterales bacterium
TTATGTTTGGCAGAGCAATCAAGGGGTTTATGGGTGTTTTCTGGCTTAACCAACGGGATTTCGCGCCAAATCGACGGGGCAATCGCCTCAGTATCAGGGGTGTTTTTCGAACCCGTGGTACGGATCGGGGTGACGGGTCTGTCGCGCGCCGGCAAGACGGTGTTTATCACCAGTCTTGTGGCAAATCTGCTGGAACGGGGGCGGATGACGCAATTGCGCGCCCAAACCGATGGCCGGATAGAGGCGGTTTATCTGCAACCGCAACCAGACGACACCCTGCCCCGCTTTGCCTATGAAGATCATTTGGCTGCCATGACGGGCGACGCACCGCGCTGGCCTGACAGCACCCGCGCCGTATCGGAATTGCGCTTGTCGTTTCGCGTACAACCATCCGGGTTCTTTGGCGGCCTGTCGGGACCACGTGTCGTGCATGTCGATATCGTCGACTATCCGGGTGAATGGTTGCTTGATCTGGCCTTGATGGACAAGTCCTATGACGAGTGGTCGCAAGCCACGCTGGACCGCATCGCAAAACGGTCCCTTGCCGGCGAATTCATGGCCTATGCGCGGGCCGAGGACGGCGGCCTGCGGCTGGATGAGCCCAAAGCCCAAGCGCTTGCAGCCCATTTTACCGCCTATCTGCTTGCGGCCCGTGCCGCAGGTTGGTCCGATTGTACGCCGGGGCGGCTCTTGTTGCCCGGCGATCTGGCCGGATCGCCCGTTCTGACTTTTGCTCCCCTGCCCAAGCCCGCAGAAACGCCCCGAAACTGTCTGTGGCGCGAGATGGAGCGGCGCTATAACGCCTATAAATCCAAAGTCATTCAACCGTTTTTTCGCGATCACTTTGCCAAGATCGACCGCCAAATTGTGTTGATCGACGTCTTGGGCGCGATCCACCAAGGCCCGCAAGCGTTTGAAGATTTGCGCCGCACGATGACAGAGGTGCTGACCGCTTTTCGCCCCGGTCTCAATGGCTGGCTGAGTGGAATTTTGGGTGCAAAACGTGTCGAAAAAATCCTGTTTGCCGCGACAAAGGCCGATCACTTACATCACGCTCAACACGCAAACCTGACAGGGATCATGCAGGCCATGCTGCGCGATGCCAAATCGCGGGCGGATTTTTCGGGCGCGCAGACTTTGGCGATTTCGATGGCAAGTCTGCGCTGCACTGTTGAAGAAACCATCGAACGCGACGGCAACCGCTTTGACGCGGTGCGGGGGCAGTTGTTGGACAGCGGCAAGCAGGCGGCAATGTACCCCGGCCAATTGCCCAGCGATCCCGGACGTTTGCTGTCACCCGCGCGTGAAGGTGCCGCTAAATGGCTTGATGTCGATTACGGCCTAATGGCCTTTGCCCCTGCCCGCAGTCAGTTGAAAGCAGGTGAGGGGCCTCCTCATATCAGACTTGACCGCGCGGCCGAATTTTTGATCGGTGACCGGTTGTGAAGTATCAAAAGGACGCGAAATGAGCCTTCAGTCTGAAGACACCAAGCTTAAAGGCCCGGTGATGGTGGAATATGACGGCGATGCGGCCGATCCTGCAACAGTGGCCGCCGTACCCGAAATCGCCACTGCACGCGCCTTACAAACCGTTTCGATCTTGGCCAGCCCAAAGCGTTCGGCCTTTGGGCGGTTTGCGTTTTGGGTGTTTTCAAGCCTGTTCGGCATGATCCTGTCCGTTACCGCTTGGAACTTTGTGACCGGGCTTTTCGCAAGCAACTCAATCCTCGGCTGGGTGGCATTTGGGTTGTTCGTGCTGGCACTGGGCATTCTTTTGGTCATGGCAATATCAGAACTGATGGCATTCTCGCGCATGGCCCGGATCGATGCCATTCGCACCGATGCGGCGTCAGCACACCGTGACAATGATCTTGCGCGTGCGCGCAAAGTGATAGCCCAACTCGGCGCGCTTTACGCTCACCGGCCTGAGGTCGCGGCCCAATTGACCAGCTTGTCACGAGCCGGAACAGAAGTTTTTGACGGAGATGCTTTGCTGGATATGGCAGAAACCACACTGATGACCCCGCTTGACCGGGCAGCGCTTCAAGAAATAGAGGCGGCCGCGCGCCAAGTGGCAACCGTGACCGCGTTTGTACCCTTGGCCTTGGCCGACGTGGCGACCGCGCTTTATTCCAACGTCAAACTGATCCGCAAACTGTCGGTGATCTATGGCGGCAGATCCGGCAGCTTTGGCAGCATCCGTTTGATGCGACGGGTGTTTTCGGCCCTGCTAGGGGCCGGGGCGATTGCTTTGGCGGATGATCTCATCGGATCTGTGACATCTGGTGGTATTCTTGCCAAACTGTCGCGACGCTTTGGCGAAGGGGTGGTGAACGGCGCACTCACGGCGCGCGTGGGGATTGCTGCAATGGAATTGTCGCGCCCCTTACCGTTCGCCGCTTTGCCTAAACCCGGCACAAGCGCCACGACCACACGCGCGCTTGCGGGCCTGTTTGGCCGCGCCGAGGCTTAACCACTGGAGAGTGACGGCTAAAGCCCCCGCTCCAGATGTTCGATCAGCGCCGACAACATCGCCTCGCACCGTTCTATCTGTTCGACTGACACATATTCGTCGGGCTTATGCCCCTGCATCATCGATCCCGGACCACAAATCACCGTGGCAATGCCCAAACGGGCGTCAAACAGCCCACCTTCGGTGCCAAACGCAACTTTCATCGTGCCATTCGCGCCTGTCAGCCCTTTGACAAAATTCACCACCGCAGCGTCTGATGCGGTGCCCAAACCCGGATAGTCCCACAGCCGTTCGATCCGAATATCTGCCTCGGGAAACTGCGCATGCAACGGGGCCAAGATGGCCTGCGCGCCCCTATTCATCGCCGCGATCAGCGCGTCGGTATCCTCGCCCGCCAAACTGCGAATTTCAAAATCAACGACCGCGTGATTGGGCACGATGTTAACCTGTACCCCGCCATTCAACTTACCCACATGAAGCGTGGAATAGGGCACATCATAATCGCCGTCATGCAGCCCGTTCGCCGCGACCTCAGCCTGAAGGCTGCGCACAACATTAACGAAATCCGCCGCAAGATGCAGCGCGTTCAAAGCAAGTGGCGCCAGTGCTGAATGACCCTCTCTGCCCACACAAGTGGCACGCAAAGCGATCTTGCCCTTGTGACCCGTGGCGACCTGCATCCCGGTAGGTTCTCCGACAATGCACATTCGGGGCCTGACGGGCGCAGTTTGCAGCATGTCGATCAAACTGCGCACGCCCATGCAGCCAATCTCTTCGTCATAGGAAAGCGCCAGATGCATCGGCGTCTTCAAGGGGCGGCGTGCGGCCTCTGTCATCGCCACAATGGCACAGGCCACAAACCCCTTCATATCGGCCGCACCCCGGCCGTAAAGCCGCCCGTCCTGTTCTGTCAGGGCAAAAGGTGGCACGGTCCAAGACTGCCCTTCAACCGGGACGACATCGGTATGGCCAGACAACATCACCCCACCCAGTCCCGCCGGGCCCACAGTTGCATAAAGATTGGCTTTGGTTTCGCCGTCATTCGGGATCAACTTAGACGCTATCCCCGCATCGGCCAGAAGGCCTTGCACATAGTCCATAAGCGCCATGTTCGGCTTGTTGCTGACCGTATCGAACGCCAAAAGGCGGCTTAGAATCTCGCGGCTTTTCAATATCTTCTCCACGTGGTGCAAGGGCCACTTATCGTTCTGTCAGTTTCAACTCTATCCGACGGTTCTGCGCCAGCGCTTCAGGCGTGTCACCCGGCACCACGGGTTGATATTCACCAAATCCGGTCGCGGCCAGTCTTTGCGCCGGGAACCCCAGTTCGTTTTGCATGAACCGGACAACCGACAATGCGCGCGCTTGCGACAATTCCCAGTTGTCTTTGAAAATCCCAGTTCCCGACAACGGGACCGCGTCGGTGTGGCCATCAACCCGGATAATCCAATCAATCGACGGGGGAATTTGATCCGCGATTTCGCTTAATGTCGCCACCACGCCCGCAATTTGCGCCCGCCCCTCTTCAGCCAGATCGGCGGATCCGGGGGTGAACAAAACCTCTGATGAAAACACAAAGCGGTCACCCACCACGCGCACCCCTTCGCGGCCCGCCAGAACCTCACGCAGTTGCCCAAAGAATTCGGACCGGAACTTTGCCAGATCCAAATTCTCTGCCTCCAGCCGTTTGCGTTCGGCGATCTCCAACTCTGCGCGCCGTTTTTGTTCGGCTGCCACCTGCGCCAAGGCCGCATTCAACTGGCTTCCCAGATTTTCGATCTGAACATTCGCGTCTTTGTCCTTGGCAGCTGAGGCATCAAGCATCGATTGCAGCGTGCCCAGTTGTGCCCGCAACGCCGTCATCTGTTCGTTCAGCAGCGCCAGTTTGCGCGAAGCCTCTAGTGATTTTTCCTGTTCTGCGGTCAAGGCCAGTTCTGCAACGTTAAGAAGTGTTTGGCGTTTGTCAGTGACACTAACGGCTTTTGCGGCATCGGACTGCGCTGCGGCAAGCAGGGTCAAGGTTTCTTC
>JAAFIJ010000243.1 GCA_013298675.1 Rhodobacterales bacterium
CGCCTATGACGAGGCGCGCGGCATCGACACGCCGCGCATCTGGACCGCCGCGCGCGACCTGCAAATGTGGGAGGCGTTGCAAGGATGAACGCACCGCTGGTTGACCGCTATCCGTTGGCATTTCGGCTTTATCCCTATGCGCGGTCGGGCGATCAGGATGCGCCGACCGCCACACGCCACCCGGTTGTAATTGTGGGGGGAGGCCCTGTCGGGCTGTCCGCTGCGCTGGATCTGGGGTTGCGCGGTCAACCCGTGGTCGTGCTGGATGATCACGAAGGTGTGGGCCAGGGGTCGCGCGCGATCTGTTTCGCCAAGCGGACCTTGGAAATTGCCCATAGGCTTGGGGCAGGGGCTCCGATGCTGGACAAGGGCGTGGTTTGGCAAAAGGGCCGGGTGTTTCATGACCGCGATGAGGTGTTCAGTTTTGATCTGTTGCCAGAGGCAGGCCACCGCTGCCCCGCGTTTATCAACCTACAACAGCCCCATTTTGAACGGTTTCTTGTAGAGGCGATTGCTCGCGCCAATGCAGCGGGTGCCCAGATCGACATTCGCGGCAAAAATCGGGTGGACGGGTTAACGGTTCATGACGATCACGTCGCGTTGAACGTCATGACACCGGACGGCCCCTATGATCTGACGGCCGATTGGCTGATTGCCTGCGATGGTGCGCGGTCGCCGTTGCGCGACAAGATGGGGCTTGGCTTTGACGGTCGGGTGTTTGAAGACAACTTTCTGATCGCCGACGTCAAGATGAAGGCCAGCTTTCCGACCGAACGCTGGTTCTGGTTTGAACCGTGGTTCAAATCGGGTTCTTCGGCCTTGCTGCATAAGCAACCCGACGACATCTGGCGCATCGATTTTCAGCTAGGCTGGGACATTGACCGCGCGCATGAAATGAAGCCTGAAAACGTGCGCGCGCGGGTGGACGCGATGCTGGGCACGGATATTGAATATGAGCTGGAATGGTGTTCGATCTATACCTTCCAATGCCGCCGCATGGATAAATTCCGGCATGGCCGGGTGCTGTTTGCGGGCGATTCAGCGCATCAGGTCAGCCCCTTTGGTGCACGAGGTGCCAATTCTGGCGTTCAGGATGCCGACAATCTGGGATGGAAGCTGGACTTGGTTCTGCGCGGCCAAGCCAGCGATACCTTGCTTGACAGCTATTGCGCTGAACGCGTGGCAGCAGCAGATGAAAACATCCTGAATTCAACCCGCGCGACAGATTTCCTGACGCCCAAAACCGAGGTGAGCAAGACCTTTCGCGACGCTGTTCTGTCACTTGCAGCCAAACATGCCTTTGCCCGGCCCTTGATCAATTCTGGCAGACTAAGCGTGCCTGCGGTTTATGACGGACAAGCGCTGAACGGTCCAGACGCGCTGCCGGGTGGTCCTGCGCGCACAAGGCCCGGCGCCCCTTGCCCGGATGCGCCGCTTGGGTCGGGGTATCTTCTTGACCAACTGACCCAAGGCTTCACTGTCCTGGCAATCAATTGCACGGCACCCGAAACGGGCCTGCACAACCTAACAATCACGGCTAAGGACGCGCTGGGCGCGATTTCGGACCGCTATCTTGGAACCGCAAGCTGCGCCGTCTATCTGATCCGCCCTGACCAACATGTCGTGGCGCGCTGGGCCACCGCCGATGCGGCCCAAATCAAAGCAGCCCTAATACATGTGACCGGAGTGTCCCAATGACCTTGATCCTGACACCAAACATGTCGGACGCCGACGGATTCTACGAAGACCTGATCACCGCACATGACGGTTTGAGCAAAGCGCAAAGTGATAGGTTAACGGCACGGCTGGTGTTGATCCTTGCCAACCAAATCGGGGCGCGGGATGTTTTGAAACAAGCGCTTTGCGTCGCGGCAGAGGATGTGGGCGCGCCTTAATTTTTCGGGTCTAAAGCGGCAAAAAGAACCGATCATGCGCCTGCCAATAGGCCATCAGATCCGCCGCAGTATCGGTGGGCAGACCCAGTTTGCGCATCATTGAAAGGTCGACGCCAACCAGCGCCGCCATGCGCCATGTGTTCATCGCTTGGGCGACGGACTCTTCGCCCGCCAAGGTTTGCTCGATCCCTCCGGCCGCCATCGACATGGCAAAGATCACGTCAAGCGCAGGAAATTGTGGCCAGCCTTGCACCAAAGCAAAGGCGAGCGCGCGCCCATCTCCGCGCCCGTTCAGCAGGAAATCGATCGCAAACTCGCTAAGGTCGTGAAAGGGTACCGTTGGCGCAGACATGCGAAATTTTTTGACAGAGCCTTGATGTTGGGTCACGCGGAAAAGTGAAACCTCGGCGGAAATCTGATCAAACGACCTTGAATACCGCTTGGGCGTTCAGGGACTGCAAGCGAGGGTTGTGATGCCTTTGTCACATGCAATCTGGCGCGTGTGGTGTAGCAACCTCCGCTGACAGCACAGATTCGGTCCGAACTGCGCTATGCTTGACCTATGATCCCGCGCACGCCACCGGTTTGCCCGCGATCTAGCAGAAGATGATCCAACAACACGCACGCCATCATCGCCTCTGCCACGGGGACCGCACGGATGCCCACACAAGGGTCGTGACGACCTTTGGTGATCAGATCGATCTCTTCACCATTGACGCGGATGGTCTGCCGAGGGGTCAGGATAGACGAGGTTGGCTTCACCCCAATGCGCACGACAACGGGCTGCCCCGAACTGATGCCGCCCAAGATACCGCCCGCATGATTGGATAAGAACACCGGCCCTTCAGGCCCCATCCTGATCTCATCTGCATTCTCAACCCCCGTCAGGCTGGCCGCCGCCATGCCGTCGCCAATCTCCACTGCCTTGACGGCGTTTATCGACATCATCGCGGCGGCAAGATCAGAATCCAGCTTGCCGTACAAAGGGGCCCCAAGCCCTGCGGGAACGCCGTTTGCGCAAACCTCTATCACCGCGCCAACAGAATTATGCGCAAGGCGCAGCGCATCCAGATACTCGGCCCATTCCGCAGCAGCGATAGGGTCCGGGCACCAGAATGGGTTGTCGTCAATCGTTGATGCGTCAAATCGGGCGCGGTCAATGCCGCGCGGGCCCATTTGCACCATATAGCCGCTGATCGCCAAATCCGGCAACATTGCCGCCAGAACTTTGCGCGCCACACCGCCCGCAGCCACCCGTGACGCCGTTTCACGCGCCGAGGATCTCCCGCCGCCGCGAGGATCGCGCACGCCATATTTCTGGTGATAGGTGATGTCGGCATGCCCCGGGCGAAAGCTGGCCGCGATATCGCCGTAGTCTTTGCTGCGTTGATCCGTGTTCTCGATCATCAACTGAAGGGGCGTACCCGTCGTCACCCCTTCATAGATGCCCGACAAAATGCGCACCTCATCGGGTTCTTTACGCTGGGTGGTGAATTTATTCTGCCCCGGTTTGCGCCGATCCAACCACGGCTGCAAATCCGCCTCACTCAATGTGATACCCGGAGGGCAGCCGTCGACGGTGCATCCAATGGCGGGTCCATGGCTTTCGCCCCAAGTCGTGACGCGAAAAAGATGTCCGAACGTATTAAGGCTCATGTCCCGCTCCCTTTGGGGCAGTCCTATGCGATCAGACTTGTGCTTAAAACAAGAAAAATCGCGAAAGCCCCTTTAGATTTGTAAATGGTGCGCGACATAGGGCAAAATTCCCCCCCTAATTTGCCCGACCTGTGGATAAATCTTGTTGTAATTTGCAGGTGTTTTTGCCACCTAGGTTCTGCGAAAACGGAAAAAACCGAAGCGGGTGTGTGAATGGGTTTTGTGTTTGTTAAATCGACATTGTTTCGGCTGATCGCCCTATCGGCAGTCTCCCTCGGTTTACTTGGCGAAACGGCGGCTGACGCCACCCCGTTTACCATGTCAGTTCCCGGAACCTCGCTTCAGCTCCCATCCGCCTATCCGGCCGCAGGTGGTGTGGCGATCGTGATGGTCGGCGCAAACGGCAACGCCTATTATCAGTTTTCAAACCCGACGGGCGCGTTTCAAGGCTATAACAACAACGGAAACCCGGCGGCGTTTCAAGGCAACCCATTTACCATCAACAATCCGATTGCGTTGAATTGCGGATATTCGGCCTGTTCGGATTATTTTGGCGGCTCCATCGCAAGTGTCTACATCCGTTTTACAGCTTATGACGGTGACACCCAGGTGGGTGGGTTTGACTACAACGACATTACCCTGCGGCTGAACGGTTTTGACATTGCAAACTGGTCGACGATTGCAACCCAAACCACCGACACGGCGGGAACGACCAGTCTCGGTTCCCAAACTGGCTTTGGCAACAACACCTTGGACACAGGTTGGTTTACCTCGACCAATCCGGCGCTG
Source organism: Rhodobacterales bacterium (assembly GCA_013298675.1). Taxonomy (GTDB): domain Bacteria; phylum Pseudomonadota; class Alphaproteobacteria; order Rhodobacterales; family Rhodobacteraceae; genus JAAFU01. The sequence goes on from JAAFIJ010000243.1 coordinate 4,341, forward strand.
TTAAGCAATATTTTGTCTACAGGCCGGACAACATCGCAAGTTTATGACCGCGATCCGAACGACAACTATTGGGATTTCCGGACCGGAAATACGCTGACCAACACGGCGATTACGACTGTTGCTCCGGGCTATACGCTGA
>JAAFIJ010000244.1 GCA_013298675.1 Rhodobacterales bacterium
CTGTACCGAACTGGCCTCTGCCGCCTGATAGCATTTCAGCAAAAGCCAATGTGACAGCACGGAAATGCAGGCATAGATTGCCAAATACAGGGTGTCCAAGGGGCTGACCGCTTGCCAGTGCGGCAGGCCAATCGCGGTCATGAACACCGTTCCAATGACGCCGGGCCAGAAAAACGCTGGAAACGTTGACTCGCCGCGCGTGGTCAGGCGTGTCAGCACAGAATAAACTGCAAACAGCGTCGCTGATGCCAGCGGCAAAAGTGACGCCCAAGAAAACACGCCCGATCCGGGGCGCAGGATGATCAACACTCCCAATAGCCCCGCGCACACAGCAGCCCAACGCTTCCAGCTTAACTTCTCGCCCAAAATCGGGCCAGACAGCGCCACCACCAGCAGCGGGCAGATCGCAAAAACGGCATGCGATTCAATCAGGCCAATCAGGGTATAGCCCCAGATGATGATGCAAATCTCGGCCACCAACAGGACTGACCGGATCACATGCGTGCTCAATCGGTCAGACCGGATCGCGGCGCGAAACCCTTCGGGACGGCGCAGTGCCAGAAAGCAAACAAAGCCCGCAAAGACCCAGTAGCGCACCATGACCACCATCAAGGTGTTATAGCTCGCTGCCAGATGCCGCGAAAACCCGTCTTGCATTGCAAAGCAAAACACGGCGGCAATCATCAGCAAGATGCCCTTGCGGTTGGACTGACTCATGCAAGAATTCCTGTTGTCATATGGCGTTTTTGACCGTGGCCGGGGCGGCGCTCGACGCTAAAGCCGGCATCTGAAAGCGCGCGGCGGACGTGACCCGCTGCGGTGTAGGTGGCAAATGTGCCTTTCGCCGCAGTATGCAGGGCGACGCTGGCCATGATGTCTGGTGACCACATCTCGGGGTTTTTGGCGGGCGAAAACCCATCGAGAAACCACGCATCCGCGCGTCCGGTCCAGGCGGGCAACGTGTCACGCGCATCACCGATGATGACCTCAACCGCGATCGGACCGAGGTCAAATCGCATCAAACCCGCCGACCAAGCCGCCAGCAATGGCGCGGCGATGTGCTGCAATTGTGGAAAATGGTCCAAAGCCCGAGCCACTTCCGCAGTTGTCAACGGATAGGCTTCAAAGCTGGTGAAACGAATGGAATGGGGACTTGCCTCTAGCATCATCAGCGTGGCCAGCAGATTAAGCCCGGTGCCAAATCCCAGTTCGGCGATGTGAAACCCCGGAGCAAAGCGCGCAGGTAGATCGTTTCCTGCCAAAAACACATGCTGCGTCTCGGCCAGACCGTCATGGACCGAAAAGTAGGGATCCCCAAATCGCTGCGATACGGGGATGGATCCGTCGTGCCAATCCAAGCCTGTCCTCTGGTCGTCGCCGGTCATTTGGCCTATCCCCTTGGTCGGGCCCCTATTTTGGGCGGACCATGGGCAAGGATGCTGTGAATGACAAGGGTCGATCTGACGGTGATGGGGGCAGGCATCTTTGGTCTGGCCTGCGCCTATACCGCCCTGCGACGTGGCGCGTCAGTGCGCATCATAGAGCTTGTTGCCGTGGGGGCTGGATCTTCGGGCGGTTTGGTGGGGGCCTTGTCGCCGCATGTCCCGGAAAACTGGAATCCGAAAAAGGCATTTCAGTTGGAAAGCCTGCTGATGGCCCCAGATTGGTGGGCGGGGGTAGAGGCGGCGGCGGGCGTTTCCCCGGGATATCGCCGCTCGGGTCGGTTGCAACCCTTGACCGATGCACAGGCGGTGAATTTGGCGCATCAGCGCGCGGTTGGGGCGGCGGATCTGTGGCAAGGTCAAGCAAAGTGGCGGGTTATTGCGGCCACTGGTGCCACATGGGAACCCGCGACGCCGACCGGGTATCTGGTGCATGACACACTTTCGGCGCGGGTCCATCCGCAGATGGCTTGCGCGGCGCTTGCAGCGGCCGTGATGGCGCTGGGGGGCGATTTGGTCATCGGGATTGCCACACCGCCCACAACGGGGAAGGTGCTTTGGGCCACGGGTGTCGCGGGGCTTGGCGCGCTATCGCAAGATCTGGGACGGATGATTGGTGGTGGTGTCAAAGGTCAAGCGTTAGCCCTGCGCCATAGCGCCAGCAACGCGCAACAACTGTTTGTCGACGGGCTGCACATCGTACCGCATGCGGACGGGACAGTGGCCATTGGGTCCACGTCCGAGAAACACTTTGACGACCCGACCAGCACTGACGATCAACTGCATACCCTGCACGCGCGGGCCGTCACGGCATTGCCGGCTCTGGCCGCAGCCCCGATCGTCGCGCGCTGGGCGGGTGTCCGGCCAAGGGCGGCATCCCGCGCACCATTGCTGGGCGCTTGGCCGGGACGGCAAGGGCAGTTCGTGGCCAATGGAGGCTACAAAATCGGGTTTGGTATGGCCCCAAAGGTCGCACAAGTCATGGCCGATCTGATTTTGGATGGCAAAGATACCATTCCTGCTGGCTTTGGCTTTTGATCAATCTTTTGGATCGTCCAAACCGTAGTAATCGGCCTTTTCCTCAATAAATCCATGGGTATGCAAGTAGCCGCCCGTGGGGCCGTCTATGCACCCTGCCTCGATCGCAAATCCACCGTCGGCGGCGCGGAATGTCAGGCTTGATCCACAGCGGCCACAAAAGCCGCGGCTAGCGCCACCGGGGGTCGTATACTGGCACAAGGGTTCCTCCGATTGCCAAACCACTGTGTCCTCAACGACATCAAAAGACGCCGAATAGTGGCCGGACAGCTTGCGGCACTGGATGCAATGACAGGCCGAAACCGCACCCATGGGGCCTGGCAAGGACAACTGATGCGCTCCGCACAGGCAGGACCCATGCAAGGTTGTCGGGTGCGGCGCTGATTTCGGTGCACAGTAATCGCCTCGGTCCGCAAGAAACCAATGCTCGGTGGTCACCAACCCGGTCGGTCCATCCAACGCCCCTGCTGCCACGCTGATCCGCGCCTCTCCCTTCGGTTGCCAAAACAAGCTGCTGCCGCAACCACCACAAAAGCCACGTTTTGCCGTGTCGGATGAGGAGTACCACCGCAGACCAATGTCACAGGTCAGTGTGAAGCGGTCATGCGGGACCGACGTCGCGGCCCAAAAATGCCCCGAAACTTTCCGGCACTGGGTGCAATGACAGGCCAGCACATCGCGCAACGGCGGCGTCAGAGCAAAGCGCACTTGCCCACAATGACAGCCGCCTGTGTACAATGCGGTCATGTCGCGCTCTGAAACAACTCGGCCAACAGCGGCACCAACCAGTCCTCATCAGCCTTACCAAAAGCGGCAGGGGTGTTGCTGTCAAGATCAAGCACGCCCAACAGTTGACCCTGACCATTCCACACTGGCAGCACCAATTCCGACCTTGTCGACGACGAACAGGCGATGTGGCCAGCAAACGCATCAACGTCGGGCACGTTCTGTACCAGCCCCGTGCGCGCCGCCGCACCGCAAACTCCACGCGAAAACGGGATAACAAGACATCCATGTCCCCCTTGATAGGGGCCGATTTTCAGCACCTCGGGTTCGGTGACGCGGTAAAATCCGGTCCAGTCGCACATCGGGTGATTGTGGTGGATTTCACAGACAAGCGTCGCCATCAGGGCAACCGTGTCATGCTCACCATGACACAGCGCACGAATGCTTTTGGTGATCGCAGCGTAATCCATTTCCTTCGTCCCCATCATCAGTACCCCAAAGCACATCCATCTTTGCGAGGGTCAGACGCACCGATCAGCACGCCGCTGTCATCGATCAAGATCGACTGCGCGCCGCCCAGCGGCTCTGCTGCAAGCGACACATCATGGCCCATCGCGGCCAGTTCTGGCGCAACATGTGCGGGGTAACCGGTTTCGATCTGCATCCCTTCAGGCCCAGAAAACGCACGCGGCCCGTCGATATTGGCCTGTGAGTCCAAGCCGTAGGCGACCATATTGGTGACAAATCGCGCATGGCCGCAGGGCTGATACGCCCCGCCCATCACCCCAAACGGCATGATCACCCGGCCATTTCGACGCAACATGCCGGGAATGATCGTGTGCATTGGTCGCTTACCGCCAGCCGCCTCGTTTGGGTGGCCTGGGGTCAGGGTAAATCCCGCGCCCCGATTTTGGAAATTGATGCCGAATTTTTGTGAGGCAAGACCGGAACCAAATCCCCAGAAAATGGAATAGATCAGCGACACGGCCATACGGTCACGGTCAACAACAGTGATGTAAATCGTGTCTTTGTGCAGGGCTTCTGTCAAAGGGGCCGCTGCGGCCATCGCGCGTTTTGGGTCAATCATCGCGGCCAACGCGGCCGCCGTTTCGGGCGCAAGCATATGATCAAGCCGAGGCGTGCCCTCGGCGATAAAGCGGTTGCGCGCGTCATAGGCCAGCTTTGCGGCCTCGGCCTCAAGATGCGCGCGCTGGGTGCCAAAGGGATCAAGGGCCGCCAAATCGAAATGCTTCAAAATGTTCAGCAT
>JAAFIJ010000245.1 GCA_013298675.1 Rhodobacterales bacterium
CAGAAACCCCGACGCCTTTGCCGCTTGAATGGCCGAACGCCAATCCATCGGAATCGCCGGCGCGTTTTGGCCGTCTTCATAGCCGTTGCCCTTGGTTTCAGGACCGGGGTCAATCTTGTGTGCAAGGCCATGGCGAATGCCTGCCAAAACTGTCGCGGCCACCAGATAGGGGTTTGCATCCACCCCTGCAGGGCGATGTTCAATCCGCCGCGCCTTGATGTCGCCCGCAGGAATGCGCAGCGCAACAGAGCGGTTGTTCACCCCCCAGGTTGGGCTGACAGGCGCATAGGACTGTGACGCGAACCGACGCCATGAATTTGCATGTGGCGCAAAAATCAACATCGACTCGCCCATGGTCGCCTGCAAGCCGCCCATTGCATGCAAGATCGTGTCGTTCCATTTGCCTTCTTCGGCTTCGACAAACACGTTCTTGCCCGCGTCATCCAACATCGAGACGTGGAAATGCATGCCAGAACCGGCGTAATCCTCATTCGGTTTGGCCATGAAACAGGCCGTCACCCCATGTTGGCGCGCATGATAGCGCACGATCCGCTTAAGGCGCATCAGATCGTCGGCCGCTTGCATGACATCGACGCGGTAATGCAGCGTCAGCTCATATTGCCCCGGAGCAAACTCTGAAATCAGCGTCTCTGCCTGAATGCCTGCTTTCTTAGCATCAGCATAGACATCGTTGAAAAGAGGCAACATTCCGTGCAACTGTTCCACTGAATAAACGTCGGTTTTCGAATTGCTGCGCCCGTCAAGCACATCGCGCGCGGGCACCATTTTGCCGTCCGGACCGCGCTGGTTTTCAAGCAAGAAGAACTCTAACTCAAATGCGCCAGCCGGATGCAAGCCTTGCGCCGCCAGCGCATCAACCTGCCGCTGCATCGCGTGCCGCGGATCAGAGGTCATCGGCGTGCCGTCAAATTCGTAAACCGACATCAGCAATTCACCGCGCGGCGGATTGGTTGCATGGATCGGACGCAGGCTGCCCGGAATGGGCCAAGCCCGCCGGTCGCCGTCGCCTTCATCCCAGATCAGGCCGGTTTCGTGAACATCCTCGCCGCAAATATCTAATCCCAGAATAGAAATTGGCAGATGGCGGCCGGATTTGTAAAATCCCAACAGCTCATGCCGACGAATGATCTTGCCGCGACCAATACCGTTGGCATCGTGCAAAACAATGTCAAAAGCCTCAATATCCGGGTGGGCAGCCAAAAAGCCCTCGGCTTCGGCAAGGGTGGAACCCGATGGGCTGATCGTGTCATTCATGGCAAAGGCTTTCTTTTGGGCAGGCCCGCGGGCGCTAGGCGCTTGTTGGGGCAAAGAGTTCAGACAAAACTTCGTCAAAGGCGGCAATCAAACGGTCGACCTGGCGTTTCTTGGTCTTGGGGCTGATCAACATCATGTTGTGAAACGGCGCGATCAGACAGCCGCGATTCAAAAGGGCGGTGTGCACTGCGGCCTCTATCTGGGGCATGTGCGCCAGTCCGGCCTCGGAGCCATTGCGCAACGGTCCCGGCGCGCAGATAAATTCGACCCGCGCGCCAACGCGCACCACATGCCATGGTGCCGCATATGCCGTGATAGCCGCTTTCAACCCGGTTGCAAGACGGTCCGCCAACTTCTCCATATGGGCATAGTTTTTGGCGGTCATCACTTGCGCAAGGGTCGCTTTCAGGCAGGCGAATTGCATCGGGTTGGCCGACAGTGTCGTGCCCATGCCCGAATGCCCCGCTGCACGCTGGGCATTGGCAGTCATGTAATCAGCGGCGCGTTTCGCACTTAGACCCCAGACCGCAGTGGGCATCCCACCCGCCACGCATTTGCCGACGACAAAGATATCAGGACGCAGGGCGTGCACGCGGCTATAACCGCCAAGGCCCGAAGAAATGGTATGAGTTTCGTCAATGATCAACAGCGCGCCATGCGCATCAGCAAGTTCGCGCAAACCGTCGTGAAAACCCGCTTCGGGCAGGACCATGCAGGAATTTGTCATCACAGGTTCTGTCAAAATGGCCGCGACATCGCCCGCCTCAAGGGCAGCTTTCACTCCGGCCAAATCATTGAACTCACAACAAACCGCCGTTGCTGTCAGATCGGCGACTTGCCCCATCAGGCCCGACCGCGCCACGGTTTTTCCGTCCTTTTGCTCTACCATCGCATCGTCAACAGTCCCGTGGTAGCACCCGTTGAACACAAGGATCTTGGGCCGCCCCGTTATTGCCCGCGCCACCCGGATCGCAAAGCGGTTCGCATCGGTCGCGGTGGTGGCAATCTGCCAACGGAAATCGCCAAAGCGTTCGCACAGCAGTTCTGCAACCTCTGCCGCGTCGTGACTGGGCAGCATATAGGTCAACCCGCGCGACGCTTGGGCCTTGATGGCCGCTGCAACGGCGGGCGGCGAATGGCCAAACATCGACCCCGTATCGCCAAGGCAAAAATCATCCAGTTCATAGCCGTCGATATCTTGCAGCCGCGCGTCTTTCGCCCGTGCAACGACCGGCAAAAATGGCATGGGCCAGTCTTTCATCCAATGCATTGGAACGCCGTTCAGATATCCCTCTCCCGCGCGTTGGTGTGCGGACAAGGACAGAGGCCGACCCTTGGCAAAACGTTTGGCTTCGCGTTCGGCCATCTGGGCCACGCGGTCTATATGCACGCCGGCGATCAATCCTTCGGTCATCCTGGCCCCCTGTTGGTCGGAAACCCTGTTATGCAGCGAAATTTGATCAAATAAAAGTGCCGTTAAAAGCACAGCCCAACAAAAGTGATTTCTGTCAGGGAAGGGCGCGAATTTCGATCAACCTTGGGCCGCTGCAGGGTTGCGCAAGTGCCCAGTGCAAAACCTCTGGGTCTTGGGGAACAGAGGTAAAGGGCAGATCACAAGCCGCCGCGAACGGCTCCATCCGCAGGGGCGACGGCGTACACCCAATCACTTGCGCGCCCACCGCGCGCATGGCGTCGGCGATTTCGTTATAGGCCGCGTTGTTCCACACAAGGAAGGTGATCGGCAGTGCTTCGTCGACGGCAGTGCGCAACTCTCCGGGGCTGAACTGCAAACCGCCATCACCGATCAGGCAGACAACCGGCGCGCCGGGGCAAGCCAGCGCCGCGCCAACCGCTGCGCCGGGGCCAAATCCCAAGGCACCGTACCCCGTGGCCGCGTTAAACCAACCACCCGCGCGGTCATGATCATAATAGAGATTGGCGGCATAGACCGGCTGAGTGCTGTCGCCCACGATCAAACTGCCGGGCATGGCGGCACGAATGACCTCTACCATTGCAAGGCGGTCGACCATCTTTGGATCCAACAGCACCAGCTCTGCGCGCGCTGCCGTTCGCGTCTCTTGCGCACGCTCCGCGCCAAAAGCCAATTTTTGCGTCATATGCGGCAGCAGAGCCGCCAAAGTGGCCGCGCTGTCGCCCTGAAGCGCCAATCCCGTCTTGTAGCGGCGCAACTGATCTGCACAGACATCAATACGGATCATGGTTTCCGGCGCGGGCAAGTCACCGCGCACGTACATGTCATAATCGGTCCAGCCAAACTCTGTCCCAACGGCCAATACCAGATCAGCATCGGAAATCATTGCGCGCGTCGCGTCAAGGCTGGCAGAAGCCGGAACACACAACGGATGGGCATGCATCATGCCGCGTGCGTTGATTGTCTGCACCACTGGTGCATCAAGGCGTTGCGCCATGGCACACAGTTCCGCCTCTGCGGCGCGTGTCCCCCCTCCTGCAAGGATCACGATTTTGGAGGCGCGGTTAAGGCGTGTCGCGGCATCGTTCAGCAGGTTCAGTGCAGCAACAACGGGCGGCATGGCCGCAGCCGGGGGCGGCAATGCATCACAGGCCAAGGGCATGACATCTGTCGGCACTTCAAGATGTACCGGGCCCGGTCGCCCGGTTTGCATCGTGGCAAAGGCCCAATCAAGCGCTGGCCCCAGATCCGCAGGGTCGGCAATTTGCCGCGTGGGGCACAAGGCGCGCACCAAGGCCGCCTGATCTGGCAACTCGTGCAAAAGCCCCAAACCTTTGCCCAGAGAGGCGCGCCGATTGACGCCCGAGATCACCAAAACCGGTACTGAATCCTGACGGCTTTGCGCCATTGCTGTCAACGCATTGGTCAAACCTGGCCCTGTGATCACCAATGCAACACCCGGCTTGCCCGAGGCGCGGGCATAACCATCGGCCATAAAGGCGCAGCCTTGTTCATGGCGCGCGGTGACGTGGCGCACCGAACTGCCCGCAAGGCCGCGATAAAGTTCAACCGTGTGAACGCCCGGAATTCCAAAGACCACCTCGACGCCGCGCGCAGCAAGCCCCTCTATCAACCGCTCTCCGACAGTTTTCATGGTGTTTTCCGTTGTAAATCGCTGCCGAATTTCGCGATGCGCAGGCAGGCCTCGCGCGTATTGTCGTCTGACTGGGTCAAAC
>JAAFIJ010000246.1 GCA_013298675.1 Rhodobacterales bacterium
CTATGTCGCGACGCTCAATCTTTTGTTCCAGCAGCCATTCGACGGTGCGGGTGAACTGCGGCCAGCCCTTCGACGATTCTCCGGGAGGGATGGTCATCGCACTGACCGAGACTCCTTGTGCCTCCAGCGCATCGGCCAATACCATCAAATGCAGGCCCGCAACGGTATCATCGGTCACAATCGCCACGCGCTTGCGCTGCAATAACGGTGTGATCAATTCTGCGGCCTGAGCCAAAAGATCCATACCGACCAAGACATCATAGCTGCGGCTGCCAAGATCGACATGCACGCGATCGTTACTCATCGGAATACCTTTCCAAAACATCTGGGCGCAGCACCAACGCGTCAACCACGCGTTGCGCCATACCGTCAATCGACATTTCGGCTTGGCTGTCAACGGTGATCTCTGCCTTGGCATAGGACGGCATCCGCTTCTCGCACAGCATCCGCAACGTCTCTCGCGGATTTGGGGTACGCAGCAGTGGGCGTGTCGTCTTGTGTCGCACCCGTTGCCACAGCAGTTCCAAATCTGCCCGCAGCCAAACTGCAACGCCAGCTTTGCCGATCAAAGCGCGATTTTCTTCAAGCAAGAACGCACCGCCGCCTGTGGACAAAACACATGGTGGCCCTGACAACAATCTGCCCAAGACCTCTGTTTCACGCATCCGAAAAAAGGGCTCACCGTCGCGTTCGAAAATCTCGGCGATGGACCGACCCGCTGCAATAACAATTTCTTCATCTGAATCCAGAAAGGGAACGGACAATTGACGTGCAAGACCCGTGCCAACAGCGGTCTTTCCCGCCCCCATCATTCCCACAAGTGCAACGGTCTTTTTCAGACGCAACATGTAAAATCCTGTGACTTCCAAAACCGCACCAATGGCGGTCAGCCGCTTAAGAAAAACTTTCTTCCCTGAATGGCGTGAACTTCCGACAATTGCCATATATATTCGACGCAAGGCTTGGGTTAGACGCCCAATACAGAAACAACTGGACCTGTGGAGCAAACCTTGGGCAACAGGCGAAACAGAGATCGACCAAGTGTGATGAGCGTACTATTGAAATCCGCTGTTTTTCTAGCGTTTGTTGGCATTATTGGGCTGGTTTCTTATGCCTATTTGGCCGATCTTTCACCGAGCACCAAAGAAACGGTGGTTCCGGTGACCCTGAATGCCGACTAAAGTTACACACTGGTTGATTCTTTTTGCTGTTTGCACGGCCAGCGCCGCGCAGGCCGAAGAACCGCTGTCGGCGATCAATTGGCTGTCTACTTCGCAGCAAGACCCCGCATTCAGCGTTGCTGGCCCAACGAATGGGACCGTAGCAAATCAACCCGCTGTCATCGGCGAGGCGCCCACTGTCAAGGGGGGCGCGGTGCCTGAAGCGGTTAGTGTAACCGTCCTTGGTCAAGCGTCGATTGATGCGGTGGGTTTGCTGCCCGGCAGAGTGACTGGTTTCCCGAATGATCTTTGGGGGCTTGGCAAAAGCGCTGAGATTGCAACGAAAATTCGTCAGATGTCCTTGGACGGTTTGCCCAGTCTTCAGTCCTTGTTCATGACGACCCTGTTGGCCGAGGCAGCAGCACCTGTCGATTCAACCGGGGATGGATTGCTGCTATTGGCGCGGATCGACAAGCTGTTGGAAATTGGGGCTTTGGAGCAGGCTCAGGCGTTGATTTCTGCGGCAGGCCCGGCCTCGTCGTCCGAAGTTCGGCGAAGGGGTTTTGACGTGTCCCTGTTGTTGGGCGATGAAGAAGACGCCTGTGTCATGGCAAAGGCCACACTGAACAATGCCGCCGCTTTGGCCGCTCGGGTGTTTTGTCTTGCACGGTCAGGTGACTGGCCCGCCGCAGCCCTAACCCTGCAAACCGCCAAAGCATTGGGGCGCATTGCGCCCACCGAGATCAGTATTCTGGAGCGGTTTCTAGACGGAGAGGCACTTGATGGTACACTTGCACCGCCCCCGCCGTTGCCGGTCACACCACTGTATTGGCGCATTTATGAGGCGATCGGTGAACCGATCCCGACATCTACCCTGCCGCCCGCATTTGCCCATGCCGAACTGAGCGACCGTTCAGGCTGGAAAGCGCAGCTTGAGGCGGCAGAGCGTTTGGTGCGTGCCGGGGCCCTGCCGGGCAATGTTCTGCTGGGTCTATATACGGAACGAGAGCCAGCAGCATCTGGTGGGGTGTGGGACCGTGCCGACGCCTTTCAACGTCTTGATCAAGCAATGATCAAGGGGGATGCTGCCGCAGTGGATCAACGCTTGCCCGTTGCCTTCGCACGCATGCGAGACGTGGAAATCGAAAGCGCCTTTGCCTCGCTGTTTGCCGACCGTCTGTCACATTTGCCCTTAAGCGGTGACGCGGCGCAAATTGCCTATCAACTGGGGTTGCTGTCGCCTCATTTTGGAACGCTCGCCAACAGCCCATTGGGTGGCAATGATCCGCGCGCTCAATTCTTGCGCGGACTGGCATTAGGCAATCTGAAAGATGTTACACCAACAGACAGCATGGCGCGCGCCATCGCGCCCGCGTTCATTGATCCGGTTGTACCTGAGGAGGCAGTGCAGATGATCGAAGAGCACCGGGTTGGAGAAGCCATTTTCCTTGCGATGACCTTAGTCCAAGCTGGCGTCAACGGAGAGTTGGTCAAGGTGAGCGGCGGCTTATCGATCTTGCGTCGCCTTGGACTGGAAACCGTTGCCCGCCGCACAGCGTTGGAATTGATGATCCTTGAACGGCGTGGTTAAAGTCGCGCCAGTCTTTGGGTCAGCAAATCGAAAAACCCCGCAGCATCAATATCGCGCATAAACAGGGCATTCGCCTGCCGGCCAGACACGCCCCACCAATCGGCCACGGTGGCACCCATGGTCAATTCCGACTGGGTTTCGATCATGACATTGATAAGCCGTCCCTTAAACAGCGCGGGATTCAACAGATATGCGATGACACAGGGGTCGTGCAAAGGCGCGCCTGCACTGCCATATTTCTCGATGTCAAAGCGTTCAAAGAAATCAGCCCAAGCAGCGCAAGTTTCGCCAACTTTGGTGCCGATGTCTCGAAAGGCGTTGACACGTTCGGGCGTCGTCAAGGCCCTGTGCGTCACATCCAGCGGCATAACCACCAGAGGAACCCCAGATTTAAACACAATATCAGCGGCTTGCGGGTCGACATAAATGTTGAACTCGGCCGCCGGCGTAATATTGCCTTGTTCAAAGTACCCGCCGCCCATCAGCACAATTTCTTGCACCCGCGCGACAATGTCGGGGGCCTTTTCAAAAGCCATCGCGATGTTTGTCAGCGGACCTAGCGGGCAAAGCGTTACCGACTTGGCAGGCTCTGAACGTAAGGTTTCGATGATAAAATCGACCGCATGCTGGGTTTGTAATGGCATGGTGGGTTCGATCATCACCGGGCCATCCAGCCCTGTTTTGCCGTGCACATGCTCTGCCGTCACCAGTTTACGGGTCAGCGGCCGGTCACAGCCCGCATAAACCTTTACATCAGGTTTGCCTGCCAACTCACAGATAATACGTGTATTTCGCTGCGTGAACTCTAGCGGCACATTGCCCGCAACCGCGGTGATCCCAAGCACATCCAACTCTGCCGGAGAAGCGAGCGCCAACAGAATTGCAAACGCATCGTCTTGTCCTGGATCGGTGTCGATGATGATTTTACGCGCGGTCATACAACTCTCCTGCAATTTCACGCATTTGGTCATTATTTTCCCATTTGGTCAAAGAAAAAGCGGGCCCGCTAAAGGCCCGCTCTTGAAATTTCAACCTTGCGGCAACTCAACCGTCAAAGTTGACGTCTTCGATCAATTTCAACGCCTCGGCCCGCTTGGCCGCGACCTCGGCCAGACCCAGCGTATCTGGGGTAAATGCGCCCCAGCTGTTGACCAGTTCAGAACGCTCCACACCTGATTTGATCGGGAATTCATAGTTCGTGTCAGCATAGATCTTTTGCGCCTCATCCGAGGACAGCCACTCCATCAGCTTGAGCGCCGCTTCTTTATTCGGTGCCGATTTGGTCATCGCAACGCCCGAGATGTTCATGTGTGTGCCGCCAGCCTCAAACACCGGAAACACGACGTTTACCATGCCCGCCGCATCTTTTTGTTCTGGGTTTGCAAGCATTTGCCCCATGTAATAGGTGTTGCCGACCGCGATATCGCACTGCCCGGCAGCAATTGCCATGACCTGATCACGGTCACCGCCATCAGGCTTGCGGGCGAGGTTGGCTTTGACACCAAGCAGCCAAGTCTTGGTATATTCAGCGTCATGATGGGCCAAAATCGCGGCAGTCAGCGCGACATTATAGTCATGCAGACCCGAACGGGTGCAGATGCGGC
>JAAFIJ010000247.1 GCA_013298675.1 Rhodobacterales bacterium
CCTGCCCCCACGCGCAGCGCGGCCCTTGCCGACAAGCGCGCCGCACCGGCTTGACCATGTCCACCCGAAACTATCAGCGCATGACCGTAATCAAATTTATGTCCCTCTGATTTGCTCAAGTCCAAAGGCGAAACACTGGTTAAGTCCACAACGCTTTCACCCGACTCACGAAGCAAGGCAGAGATTTCCCGCTCCAATCCCAACGGCACCACGTACAAATGGCCTGACAGTTCCGCTCCTGCTCCCAGATGATGGCCAAGCTTTGGCCTCTCAAACGTTACGGTCAAGTCTGCGGATCGGTCTACATACCCGCCGATGCTGCGAACCCGGCCGCTGTCAGAACAAATTCCACTCAAGATATCAACGGCCACCAACTTGCAGTCAACGGCCTGAGCCATTTCCAACAGCCCCCAGATCCCCGGTGCGATGTCGCGGCTCAGTCCAATGCCAAACATTGCATCTATGACCAAAGACGCCACCTGCATCTGCGGCCAATCCAGGTCCGCGGTGCCAATCACGGCACCCTTCCATGCGCCACGCATCGTCTGCGCATCCCGGGTTACACTTGGACCGGTGGCACAGACGGTGACCTCCCAGCCCCAACCTGCCAATAGCCTTGCCACAACAAACCCGTCGCCACCGTTGTTTCCGGGGCCACACAATACCACGGCTTGCCCACCACTGGTTTGAAACTGCGGCCAGGCAGCAAAAATCGCGTCAACCACACCCTGCCCCGCGCGTTCCATCAGAGCCAGTCCTGTGACGCGACCGCTAGCCATCGCCCTGTCTTCAAGCGCCCGCATCTGCGTGGACGTCAACAATTCGGTCATTTGGTCGCCCAATTCGTTTTAAAACTGCACAAATTTTACGCTACGCGTTCATTTTTTGTGCGAGCAACAGAATTTCCTGCCGCAACGCTGTCGAGGGACAGCTTAGACAATTGAAGCCACCAAAGGGAAGTGATCACTACCATTCAGACATTCAAACCGCAGGAGTCGGCTGATGAAAAAGATCGAAGCGATCATCAAGCCGTTCAAGCTGGACGAAGTGAAAGAAGCGTTGCAAGAGGCCGGCATTCAGGGCCTTTCGGTTACCGAAGTCAAAGGTTTTGGTCGCCAAAAGGGCCACACCGAGCTTTACCGTGGTGCCGAATATGTTGTTGATTTCCTGCCAAAAGTGAAAATCGAAGTTGTGTTGACCGACGATATGGTCGATGCCGCCATCTCTGCGATCATCTCTGCTGCACGCACCGACAAAATTGGGGACGGCAAGATTTTCGTCTCTTCCGTTGAACAAGCGATCCGCATCCGCACCGGTGAAACCGGCGACGATGCGGTTTAATTCCCAAAGCCATTGCTAAAGACACCGGGCGCACAATTGCCCATACCGAAACCTAAACCCCGAAAGGCAGCATGATGAGCGCAGTCGCCAAAGCTCTGAAACTGATCAAGGACGAAGAGGTCGAGTATCTCGACATTCGTTTCACCGATCCAAAAGGCAAACTTCAACACGTCACCCTGGTCGTTGACCTTGTTGATGAAGAGTTCTTCGAAGAAGGCTTCATGTTCGACGGCTCGTCGATTGCTGGCTGGAAGTCGATTGACCAGTCCGACATGAAACTGATGCCGGACGCATCTTCGGTCTATATGGACCCGTTCTACGCCGAAAAAACGCTTTGCGTTCATTGCGACGTGGTCGAGCCGGACACCAACGAGGCCTATGATCGTTGCCCGCGCCAGATCGCCAAAAAGGCCGAGGCTTTCATGAAGTCCTCCGGCATCGGCGAGACCGCTTACTTCGGTCCAGAGGCTGAATTCTTTATTTTCGACGACGTGCGCTACTCGGTTACCCCTCGGAAGGTTTCTTATGAAATCGACGCCGAGGCAGCCGCATGGAACACCGACGCTGTGACCGAAGGCGGCAATTACGGCCACCGCGCGGCCCACAAAGGCGGCTATTTCCCGGTGAACCCAATCGACGAAGCGCAAGACCTACGTGGCGAGATGCTTTCGACCATGAAGCGTATGGGAATTCGCGTCGACAAGCACCACCACGAAGTGGCGACTTGCCAGCACGAACTTGGGATGATTTTCGGCGGTTTGGTTGAACAGGCCGACAACATCCAGAAGTACAAATACGTGATCCACAACGTGGCCCACGCGTACGGCAAGACTGTGACTTTCATGCCAAAGCCCATGAAGGGCGATAACGGCTCGGGTATGCATGTGAACATGTCGATCTGGAAAGAGGGTAAGCCCCTCTTCGCTGGCGACAAATATGCAGATCTTTCTCAAGAAGCTCTGTGGTTCATCGGCGGCATCATCAAACATGCCAAAGCCCTGAACGCGCTGACCAACCCAGGTACCAACAGCTACAAACGCCTGATCCCCGGGTTTGAAGCACCGGTTCTGCTGGCCTATTCCGCCCGCAACCGCTCTGGCGCGGTTCGTATTCCGTGGACCGAGTCGCCGAAAGCCAAGCGCGTTGAAGCCCGCTTCCCCGATCCATCAGCAAACCCCTACTTGGCATTTGCAGCCCTCTTGATGGCAGGCCTTGACGGTATCCGCAACAAAATCGACCCGGGTCCTGCTTCGGACAAAGATCTTTACGATCTGCCTCCAGAAGAACTGGCAGTTATCCCAACCGTTTGCGGCAGCTTGCGCGAGGCACTAGAGTCGCTGGACAAGGACATGGACTTCCTGCTTGCAGGCGACGTGTTCACCCGTCCAATGCTCGAATCCTATATGTCGCTCAAGTGGGAAGAGGTTTATGCCTATGAACACACGCCGCATCCGATCGAGTATCAGATGTACTATTCCTGCTGATTTCAGGCAGACCTGATGAAAGGCCGCCTTCGGGCGGCCTTTTGATTTGAGGCCAATTTCCAAGTTGTCCACGATTCGGTTGCCCCGTGACCTGATGGCGCACATTGCCAATTGCGGCAGAATGATTGCACACACCAACAAATTGTACTGATTGCGGCTCTGCCGTGGCGAACTGGTCAATTTGGTACGAATTTTACCTTATTGTGATCCGCTTTAGGCCGTTTTTCCCACCAGTAGTACAACCTCCAAGTGTTTACGCGATCAGGGAGGCTACAATGGGCACTACTTCAAAAGATGTCTTCAGCACGACAACCATTCTCTCACAGATGCCAACGGTCCATGCGTTGCAAAATGCCCCCTCAAGCGCCGAACAGGCTTCGATGGAAGACACCGTGGACTCTCTCTCCACCAACTTCTTTGCGAACTTGGATTTTGAGCCCAGCAAAGACTCTTCATCGAACATCAACCTGATGCGCGTCTCGAAAAGAAGTAACGTCGCCAGAAGTCGCCTCCTGGCACTGCGGCGCAAGGTCGCGCGCAGCACCCAATCCCGAGCGCGGCAACCGAATAACGTAGGTGATCGTTCAATCAGGGATCTTCGGGCCATGCGCGCACACATTTTCAAAGACGTCGCCGCACAGGTTCAGCAATATTCTCTGCCATTGCGCATCGCGACGCACAGCATCAATTTGGCGCTTATCCTCGCAGTACTGCCTATTGGCGCGGCATCACTGACGTACAACTTACTGCGCGGTGAGGACATCGCAATCACCGCGCGGCTGACGACTTTGGCGGGTCTGGTTTTGGTGGTCGTTGGCGGGCATGCAACCAATGTGCTTGGTGCCATCTAACAATCTTAGCCCTCTTTCAAAAGAAATGGCCACCACATCAAACGATGTGGTGGCCATTTTCACATAATAGTGCTGCAGAGTTAGAATTTTGCATGAACAGCACCGCGATGGAGTTTCCAATATACTCGTCGCACGTTGCCGACTGCCCCATTAGGCCGAGGTTAGTGCTGTTGCGGCCTATGCAGCGATGCGAAAAGGGATATTTTCGCCCGCCCGCCCGCCCGCCAGCCCGCCAGCCCGCGGCATAAAGGTCAATACTTATGAGACTGTTCGTTCAACAGATGGGCAAGGGATAGCAATTCGGGTCACTTAAACCTGTCTTGGCAGTGATCTAACCGAAGTTTTGCCATATAGGCTTACAATCACTAAAGGAATTTTTCCATCAAAACTATCTTTTTAGATAGCCTCTTTCATTGCCGAATTTGGGCATTTTTCAGAAACTCTCTGAAGAATTGGGCAGTGAGCAAACTTATTTGCTTCTATTTTGTTTCGAAAATCAAAACAGAAACTGACTTTCTTAACGACTGTTTCGCAGAAATAGCACATTAGAACCCTAAACTTGTGGAATTCGGGAATTGTGCGACCAATTTGCTAATATTGGTTAACTACTTTTTT
>JAAFIJ010000248.1 GCA_013298675.1 Rhodobacterales bacterium
CCGGCGGGGCAGGTGCCAGCTTTGGCGTGCATGTGGTCGACGTTGAGGTTGACCCTGAAACCGGGCGCACGACGGTCCTGCGCTATTTGGTCGTGCAGGATGCAGGCCGCGCCATTCACCCGGCCTATGTCGAAGGGCAATATCACGGCGGCGCTGTACAAGGCATCGGTTGGGCCTTGAATGAGGAATATGTCTACGGCGCCGATGGGCGGTTGCAGAACACCGTTTTCCTTGATTACCGCATCCCAGTCGCGTCTGATCTACCAATGATCGACACAGTGATCGTTGAGGTGCCAAACCCCGGCCATCCATACGGCGTGCGCGGTGTGGGCGAAACGGGCATTACGCCACCTTTGCCTGCAGTGGCCAATGCTATCGCTGCGGCGACTGGGGTGCGGTTCCGCAGCTTGCCCATGAAGTGACAGCCGGCGGGGCAGGGGCCAGCTTTGGCGTGCATGTGGTCGATGTCGAGGTTGATCCTGAAACCGGCCGTACGACAGTGCTGCGCTATTTGGTCGTACAGGACGCGGGCCGCGCTATTCACCCTGCCTATGTTGAAGGGCAATACCATGGCGGCGCAGTGCAAGGGATCGGTTGGGCATTGAATGAGGAATACGTCTACGGCGCCGATGGGCGGTTGCAGAACACCGTGTTCCTTGATTACCGCATCCCTGTCGCCTCTGATCTGCCGATGATCGATACGGTGATTGTAGAGGTGCCAAATCCTGGTCATCCCTACGGTGTGCGCGGTGTGGGCGAAACCGGCATTACGCCGCCTTTGCCCGCTTTGGCCAATGCCATCGCTGCGGCAACCGGGGTGCGGTTTCGCAGTTTGCCGATGTCGCCGCCCAAAGTGTTGGCGGGGATCAAGGAAAAGGCACGTGGTTAAGCTAAACCTATGGTCTGGTCTGCGCCGGTTTGCCGCAGATCAGACCGAGATCACTGTTGAAGCGCGAACTTTGCGTGAAATGCTGGCCGCTTTGATTGCCGCGCATCCTGCACTTGCGCCGGCGATCAAGGCAGGTGTTTCGGTTTCACTCAACGGGGAAATCGTCATCGACCTGTCTACAAAGATCAGCGATGCAGACGAGATATTCTTGATCCAGCGCATCAAGGGTGGATGAGGGCGACGCGTTTCACCTAACATCGGCATCAACGGAAACCGCAGCGCGGGTAGATGTCACAGGTTTCCATAGGCGCGCACGATGGCCGCCATTGCTGCTTCATCCGACGGCGCATCTGCCAAACCTTGAGCAACGCCCAGCCTGTCGGGCGCGCTTCGATTTTGGCTGACTTTCCATTTGCCTTGAATGTCGGTGATGTCGATTTCAATCCCGACAATCGCGCGCATTTGCATTTCTATAAAGTCGCGGGGCGCATCTTTGACGACCCATGGCTCGGATCGGGGGGCCTCCATCTTGTCGGTCAAACTGTTGATCTGGGCCTCTAGCCATGCCGCATCATCGCGCAATCGGGCCGTTCCACGGACCTGAACCATGACGTAATTCCACGTGGGAACGACCTTGCCATGTTCTTTCTTGGTCTCATAGTAAGACGGGGTGATATAGGTTTGCGGCCCCTGAAACACCACCAACACTTGCTGCCCCTCTAGATTTTGCCATTGCGGGTTGGCGCGCGCCATGTGCCCGTGTAAACCCCCAAGCGGCGACGCTTCAGGCCGTAACAGCCATGGCAGACCATTGGCCAAAAGCCCCTGCGCCCCTGTGGAAATCAACAGGCCAAAAGGATGGGCGACGATCAGCGCGTGTTGTGCGTCAAGCTGGTCTTCGCGGTGAAGGGCGGGTTGGTACAAGGAAGATACTCCGGCTTTGGGTTCGTAGACAATCAACTTACCATGGAAGGCAAGGCAAGGGATTGGGTCGTTGGGCACCTATGCTATAGCGTCTAACGCCGTTTAGTCACACGAAATCCTGCGCCCTGACTGCGGGCTCCTGTTGCGAAAAGCTCAAGCAAGAGCCGTCAGACAACTGGCCGAGCAGCACGGAATCTGCGGGAAGACGCCGCCGTGGTCCGTGCTAGGTGGTGCCCTAACTGGCACAGAATGCGTGCCTGCGGACTTTAGTGTCCCACTGAGAGGTGAGTTTCCCCCATTCCCAACGGACCTGCGGACTTTAGTGTCCCACTGAGAGGTGAGTTTCCCCCATTCCAAACGGACTGGGTGTGTTGTGACGACAGAATGCCCGCTATGGCCAAAGCACGCGAAGCCATTGTGTCAGCGCGCCGAGGTCAAGCGGCGCAGTAGTATCCACCTCAAACGGCCCCGCCACCGATCCTAGGCCGGTCGGTTTCGCGTGTTTGGCAAGAGCGATCAGTTCAGGCACATAGTCTGCGCCAGGGTGGCCCGCGGGACGCAAATGAAGCCTGTCTCGGTATCGCGCGCCTATTGTTTCAGATGGTGCGTGGCACCAGACTTCGGCCAGATCGGTCAGGCCCGCGCGTGCAATGCCCGCAGATAGGGTTTCAAGCGGCTGAAACCCGAACCATGCATCGATGATAAAACTGGTCCCGTCTGGCGCATCACCGATCAGATCAAAGATCGCGTCATAACTGGCTTGGCCTAGCGTAAGATTGAAGTGCTTGTCGCTCGGCGGCAAATGGGTCAGGAACGGGTTTTTGATCGTATCGAGCGTCAGGATTGGCCACCCTGTCGCGTCAGCCAAGGCCCGCGCCACACCTGACTTACCTGATGCAGGAACCCCGTTGACCAGCACGGCGCGCTTGCGGCGACGGTCGGACAGAGCAGAACTTGCAGCCCCAATCACACCCGCATCGTCGCCCAGTTTCGCGCCAAGGACAGCTGCGCTGAACCAAGACCGACGCTCTGGCACGGTGGCAAGTGCCGACATAGCCGCTTGACCCGCGCCGCCGCCAATCACCACGCAATCTGGATTGAAAATGGAAATCAGAGTGTCGACAGCGGCCCGCAATGGGCGCGCCCACGCCTCAATCACGCCGCGTCCGATGTCATCTTCGCGTGCCAGCAGGTCTTCGACACGGGTCTCAGGCGAAAGGCCAGCATCAGCCAGATGGATGCCAAAGGCGGTGCCTGAACTGACGGTCTCTACGCAGCCGATGCGCCCACACACGCAAGTGCGCCCCTTTGGATCAATGCATAAATGGCCCAACTGTCCGGCCGATCCACGGCCGCGTGTGACCTTGCCTTGTTCCAAAACCGCGCCGCCTATCCCGGTGCCGATGGTAAGCAGGACGACATTTTGCAAACCCTGTGCAGCGCCGTGCGCCACCTCACCCAACAATGCCATGGTGGCATCGTTTTCGATCACGACGGGCAAGGCGGTTGCGGTCTCTACCTCGGCTGCGAAATCAAACCCGGACAAGTCGACATAGCCACCCGACAACACACGGCGGGTCTTGGCATTCACCTCTCCGGGCACGCCGATGCCGATCGCATTGACCTGTGCGTTGCGCACCTTTGCCACAAGCGACAACACGCGCGCCAAAACGATGCGGGGATCGGCAGAGCTGTCGTCAAAAGCGCGGGCCTGAATGATCCCGCCGCACACGCGCGCTGCGCGCAAACGCGTGCCGCCAATGTCGATGCCGATCGCGCAGTGCATGGGTTTCCGTCCTTTCACATACCGGGCCCTTTGAAATGCGGGCAAAATTATCACCAGATGTTCACGAAAGCGGAGCATCTTTCCGGTCATCGTCTTGGGGTCTTCAAGATTACCTAACAGGGTTTTGGGGCCGAGACCAAGAAGCCAGTTGCCTGAATGTCTTGATTGCGGGATAAACAAAAGGCGCCTTCAGTGTAACGCCTTGCAGAAAGGAATTACAATCTGCCACCTTC
This sequence comes from Rhodobacterales bacterium, assembly GCA_013298675.1. Taxonomy (GTDB): domain Bacteria; phylum Pseudomonadota; class Alphaproteobacteria; order Rhodobacterales; family Rhodobacteraceae; genus JAAFU01. The sequence continues at coordinate 3,833 of JAAFIJ010000248.1, forward strand.
GATCCCGCCGAATATCGTATCAAACTCTCGTTCTGCGTTGAGTGGCGCCTCGATTGACGGGACCGTCATTGGCGAGAACCGTGCGCTTTTGCATACGGTCGCAAAGTTGCATTACGAAACCGAAATGAGTCAGGTCCAGATCGCCAAGCAGCTTGGACTGTCGGCGGCCACCATCTCGCGGCTTCTGCATCGGGCGCGCGTCGAAGGGATTGTGCGGATCGAAGTGCGCGATATCTTGGCCCCGGATCAGTTGGGCGCGAAGGTGTCCAAGGCGCTGGGGTTGGAGCAGGTCGTGGTTGTCGATGCGCCACAAAATGGCGTGCTGCAGGCATTGGCCGTTCCGCTGTCGCACATGCTGCTTGGCGCGGGTTTGCGTAAAGGATCGGTGCTGATGATCGGCTGGGGCCGGACGGTTTCGGCTGTTATAGAGACAGGATTGCCGCCACTGCCAGG
>JAAFIJ010000249.1 GCA_013298675.1 Rhodobacterales bacterium
ACCACATCAATGCGGTGAAAATAATAATGGCACTAACGATAATCAGCAACGATGCAGTCATGATTTTCTCCCCGAAACGGCCCTCAACTTAACGCGGCAGGATAAGCAAATTTTCGCAGAAAGCATAAGCGCAAATCACAGAGCCGCTTCACGCTCCACTTCACGCCAGCCAATGTCACGGCGGTAAAATCCAGTGGGGAAGTCAATCGCCTCGATTGCGGCATATGCATTGCGCTGCGCTTCGGTCACATTATGGCCCATTGCCGTCACGTTGAGCACCCGGCCGCCATTGGCAACCAACTGGCCATCTTTTTCGGCGGTACCGGCGTGAAAGACCTTTGCCTGCGTCACATAATCTATGGAAATTGCGCCGCCTTTTTGCGGGGTGCCGGGATAGCCTTGGGCAGCCATGACCACCGTTAAGGCCGTGTCAGGCGAAAAGCTGGGTGAAGGTGCGTTGGACAGGTTTTCGGTAGCCACGGCGAACATCAGCGCCACCAGATCGCCTTGGAAACGGCTCATCAACACCTGGCATTCGGGGTCCCCGAAACGGGCATTATATTCAATCAGTTTAGGCCCCTCATCGGTCAGCATAAGGCCTGCGAACAGCACACCGGAATAGGGCATTTCTTGCGCCGCCATATAGGCAACAGTTGGCCGGATTATCCGTTCCATCACCTCATCCTGCAGCGCCTGTGTCAAAACAGGGGCAGGCGAATACGCCCCCATCCCGCCGGTATTCGGGCCGATATCTCCATCGCCCACCCGTTTATGATCCTGTGCCGAACCAAACGCCACAACATCGCGGCCATCGGTCAGGGCAAAGAAGCTCGCTTCTTCGCCCGTCATAAATTCTTCCAGAACGACCGCGGCACCTGCATCGCCAAAGCCACCGCCGAACATATCCTCGATAGCCGCCTGTGCCTCGGCGCGGTTTTCCGCGATGATGACCCCTTTGCCCGCCGCCAGACCATCTGCTTTGATAACATAGGGTGGCTGGAATTCATCGAGCCCGGCCAGCGCGGATGCCTTGCTGTCGTGGCGCTTATATCCTGCGGTGGGGATGTTGGCGGCCGCACACATATCCTTGGTGAAGCCTTTGGAGCCTTCCAGTTGCGCTGCTTTCTGGTTTGGTCCGAAGACCGGAATTCCAGCGTCCCGCAATGAATCGCCAAGGCCGTCGACCAGCGGTGCTTCGGGGCCTACGACGACCAGACCGATATCATGGCCCGCGCAAAAGGCGATCACCGCGGTATGGTCGGCAGTGTTTAGAGCCACCAGTTCTGCTTCTTCGGCGATACCGGGATTGCCGGGAGCGGCGAACAGTGTATCGCACGAAGGTGATTGCGCGAGCTTCCATGCAAGCGCATGTTCGCGTCCGCCTGAACCGATGAGCAAGATATTCATGTCCGACAACAACCCCTTTAACGATCCCGAAATCCCTACAGCGCGCCTGTTAGCCGAGGACCGTCCCGGCGACAATGCCCAGCCCCTGAGCGTATCGGAATTATCTTCCGCCTTGAAACGCACGGTCGAAGACCGCTTCGGCCATGTCCGCGTCCGCGGCGAGATCTCGGGATTCAAGCGCGCGGCGTCCGGCCATATTTATTTCAGCCTGAAGGATGAAAACGCTCGTCTCGACGCCGTCATGTGGAAGGGCGGCGCTGGCCGTCTTCCCTTCGCCCCGGAGGATGGGCTGGAGGTTATCGCCACCGGCAAACTGACCACCTATGCCGGGCGGTCCAATTATCAGATTGTTGTCGAAAGCCTTGAAGTGGCAGGCGAAGGCGCGATGATGTTGCTGTTTGAAAAGCTGAAAGCACGGCTCGCGGCGGAAGGGCTTTTTGCACAGCAACGAAAGATTCCCATACCCACACTTCCACGCATCATTGGCGTAGTCACATCGCCCACGGGCGCCGTCATTCGCGATATCCTCCACCGACTGGCCGACCGCTTCCCGAGCCATGTTCTCGTCTGGCCGGTGCTGGTGCAGGGCGAAGGGGCAGCGGCCCAGATCGCCCGCGCCGTCAACGGCTTTTCTGCGTTAACTGCCGATGGTCCTGTTGCCCGCCCCGATCTTGTGATCGTTGCGCGCGGTGGCGGGTCTATCGAAGACTTGTGGGCGTTCAACGAGGAACTGGTCGTGCGTGCCGTCGCCGATTGCACGATCCCGATCATCTCGGCCGTCGGCCATGAAACCGACACCACCTTATGCGATTTTGCCGCCGATGTCCGCGCGCCGACCCCGACCGCCGCTGCTGAAATGGCTGTGCCGGTGCGCAGCGAACTGCTGCAACGCGTCGGTCAGGCATCCTTGCGCATGTCCGGCGCCGTCCGGCGCCAAGTCGACCGGGCGACCGAGCGGCTGGAGGCGCAGCGACGCTTGATGCCAAAATTGACCGATCTGTCCGCCCCGCACCAGCAACGCACCGATGAACTGGCCGAACGTCTGCGCCAATCGCTGCGAACGAGGGTGGGCAAGGCCGAGCTCGCCTTCTCCGGTCCCGCCCAGATGCTGCACCCGCGCCTCTTGGCCCGACGTGTCGATCAGGGGCAGCAGCGTCTTGACGCGCTTGCAAGGCTGGCGGGCAGCCTGCATCCCGAGGCTCCTTTAAAGCGCGGTTTTGCGCGGGTCACCGATGCGCAGGGAAAAACTATCCTGTCGCGGGAGGCCGCAATCCAAGCGGGCGAAGTCGGCCTGCGCTTTGCCGATGGCGAGGTCGGGGCAACAGTACATGGCGGCCCCGTCGTGCCCAAAGCTGCTGCCCCCAAGCCACCGCGTGCCGCCCCAAATCAGGGCAATTTGTTTGAGGGCTGAAGGCCGTCATTGCCCATTCATGCGCATTGCGCCATAATGGGGGGATGTTGATGTCGAGCAAAAACAAAGTCGCCCGCCTGCACTATATGGCAAATGGTTTCCGTCTCTTGAGTCCGGGAGACCATGTGCTTTGCGCGGTCACCGGACAGGCCATTGCGCTGGAAGAACTGCGCTATTGGAGCGTGATCAAGCAGGAGCCCTATGCCAGTGCGGAAATTTCGACCCGGGCCGCGCTCGGACAAGGCTGAACCCTGTGGGAGGTCGGAGTTCCTTTCTGCTCTTGTGCTTTGCGGCGCTTGCCACCTGCACCGCGACGCCGCCGCAGGCATCCACGCCCGCACGCATAGCACCAGTTGCGGTTGAAAAGCCCTCTATAACGCCGGCACAACTCCCGCCCGCCCGCGCGCAGACCGAAACCGCGCGCGCCGATTTCTGGTTTTCGTCCCCCGCAATTCAGGGCGGTCTGGTCACAGCCCAAGCGCCCAGCGGCGCGCGCGCTGTCCTGTTCAACGGCACCGAACTTCCCTTAACCGCAGAGGGCTTTTTCCTGATCGGGTTCGACCGCGACGCCGAAAACAGTGCGAGCCTAGTCGCACTATTCTCGGACGGACGGCGCAAGGAGCATTATTTGCCCGTCGCGCCGGGTAACTGGCGGATCGAACATGTCGCAGCAAATCCGACCGGCGGCGCTAAGACCAGCGAAGAGTTTCAGGCACGGCGTGGGCCGGAATTGGCCCGGATCAATGCCGCCCGCGCCGTTCGCGTCAGCAGCGAAGGATGGCGGCAGAATTTCATTCGTCCAGTGGAAGGCCGCATATCCGGGCTGTTCGGGGCGCAGCGGATCTACAACGGAACACCCGGTAGTTACCATAGCGGCATGGACATAGCCGCCCCTTCAGGCACGCCTTTTGTCGCGCCCGCCGACGGCGTCGTCACATTGGCCGCCGTCGACGATACCTTCACACTCGAAGGGCATTTGCTGATGATCGACCATGGCATGGGCCTCAACAGCGCTTTCCTCCACTGCTCGGAACTTCTGGTGCGCGAAGGTGACGTCGTGAAACAAGGACAGATCATTGGCAAAGTCGGCGCCACTGGCAGGGCCAGCGGCCCGCATCTTCACTGGGGCATGAAATGGAACAGCGCGCGGATTGACCCGAAGCTGTTGGTTCCAGCCGGCTAGCGAAAGGCGGGAACGCCATCCCCCCGTTTACGGACGTGGCAATTCGAAAATGTCGCGATCCAGTCCGTCCAGAAAACGCTCTCGCACCATCTTGCGGCCACCCAGCTTTTCGACCAGCTTTCGCGCGGCTGTATTTTCATCGTTCATGTGCGTTTCGACCAGATCCCAACCCAGCGCATCGTAGCCAAAGACCACCGCAGCGCGCGATGCTTCCAAGGCGTAGCCATGCCGGCGGGCGGCAGGAATGATCCACCAGGTGAGTTCAGA
>JAAFIJ010000025.1 GCA_013298675.1 Rhodobacterales bacterium
ATGCACATGAGCCAAGCCTTGTCGGTGGTGCGCCACGGGCGGGGTCCGTATTTTGAGGATCTGCAGCGCCGCATGGTGCGTGATCAGATCCTGATCGCCTCGGGCACATCGGAAAAAGGCCCCGGTTCACAAAAAGGGCCGGGTGGCGACATCTTCACTTCGATCGCGCAGGTGGAAATCGGGTCGGATGGGCGGCTGAGCGGGGCCAAGCAAAGCCCCAACATCTCATATCTCGATCATGCGGGTCTGATCTTGCTGACGGCCAATAAAGCGACGCCAAAAGGCGCGCTGCGCCAGGTGCTGATCGCGCTGGAGATGGGCGATGTCACTGTCACAGTGCCTTATGCGGCGGGGTTTCTGGGGATGCGGGGCATCTTGAACCAACCCGTCGCTTTGCAGTTTCAAGCCCCGCCTGACGCGGTGTTTCCAGACCTGTTTGCCCCCATCGCCCGGCGCACCATGACGCCGTGCATTCAGGTGCTGTGGGCCGCGATGTGGTCTGGCATCGCTTGGGGCGTGATCGAGAAGGCCAAGTTGTTTGTGCATAAAGAACTGGCTGAAGGAGAGGAGACCACCACCCTTGCCCGCCATGACCTAAGCGTGCTGATCAACACCCACTACGCGATGAACGCCATGTTGCGCGATGCGATCACCACCTATGAGGGCGGCGCGTCTGAGGGTGCTATCGGCTTTGGGGCGGCGGCGCAGATCAACCGGCTAAAGGTGTGTGCGTCGGATTGGTTGATAGAGATCTGCATCGGCGCGCTCAGGCTGATCGGCCTGCGCGGCTATGCCACCTCGGGGCCCTATAGCCTGGCCGAGGCATTGGCCGACGCATTGTCTGCCCCGATCATGGTGTCAAACACCCGGCTGGTGATGAACACCGCCGCGATTGAACCCTATGTGGATGAGGCGTTTTAAGAGGCGTCAGAACTGCGTTGAAAAGCTGCGGCGCAGTTCCAGAAACACCGTGTTCGAGCTGCCACTGGCTGCAAGGTCCTGGGCGCGCAGGCGGTGGGTATAGCCCAGATTGACCGCCCAGTCGGGGGTGACGGACTGGCTCCAGACGGCCGACAGATTGGTGTTGGCGCTGTTCAGATTGGTCAGCCCGTCGTGCTTTTGCGCCCAGTTCAGCGACAGATCAAGATTGGCCGTGGGGGTGATCGCTTGGGTCACCTGCACCGAGGCGCTGCTTTGCAGGTTGTCGACAGCGCTGGCCCCGACCGATTGCAAGGACCGCTTCAGCCCGACACTCAAGGTGCCTTTGGGCAGGGCGGTGGCATAGTTCAACCCGCCGGTCACCGCGCGCTGGCCGTTTTGGCCCTGCGTTGTGCCCAAAGAATAGGTCAGGGTGCCATTGGGCAAAGCCACGCTGTTGTCAAAGGTCAGGCCAAAGCGCGGGTTGTTTTGCAGGTTGCTGACCGACAGGGTCAGGCCCAGATCGCTGCGCGGACGGGTCAGCACAAGCCCGGTGTCAAAGTCCAGGGTATCGCGGTTCAGGCCGGTTGCATCCGTGCGTTGGGTGTGGGTCAGGCCCGCCGTCACCGCAAGGGTTTTGGACAGATCGGCCCGCGCCGAGACGCCAAGCGTCACGCTCTTGGTGCCGATCAAGGCCGGGTCGGTTGCATTCTTATAGCCGGTATCGGCCCAGGCTGCATTGATGCCAAACCCCAAAGGCATGGCCGTGCCCCAGTTCAGCGCCACTGAGGCCCGCGCATTGGTCCGGGTGCCGCCGCCCAGGTCAAAATCAATCGCCGCGCGCGAGGCGGCCAGATCGGCCTCTGCGACGCTGGCCTTGACCGACAGATCCGCATTGGCGACCTGACGGTCATAAGACAGCGCAAGGTTGGACGTCGACAGGGCCGAGCTGTTGTTTTGATCTTTGGCACGCAGCCGCAACGCGCCGTCCAGCGTCAGGGTCGACACATCGGTGGCACTGCTGAGGCCAAAGGTCAGATCGCTGAACAGCTGGGTGACGGCACTGCCGCCACTGGCGCTCAGCGACGGATTGCTGTCCGTCTCGACGCGGACCACCAGACCAAAGGTCAGGGCATGACCGGTTTGCTGGGCCACTGCCGCGGTGCCACAGGTGCCACCCAGAATGGCGGCGAAAACCCCGCCCCAGATATGGCGCGCGGGCTTGGCTGCGATGGCAGCGCGGGGGGATGTTGGACGCGGCAGCGAACGTTTCATGGGCGCGATATTACTCAAACAATTTGCGTTGCGGAATGATCAGAACATCGCCGTCTTGCAACTGGGTATTGCCCTTGGTGCTGGTGCCCGCCTCAATCGCGGGATAGCTGAGGGTCACGACGGTTTCCGCGTTGGTCTTTGCGTCGGTGCGGCGCAGTTGGATGCGCTTGGTGGCGGCGAATTTGGTAAATCCGCCCATTTCCGCAAAGATCTGCATCACCGTGGTGCCCGGTTCCAGATCAAGGCGGCCGGCTTTGTTCGCCTCGCCGATCACAAAGACCGAAATCGTGGCAGGGGTTGACGCCGCGCTGCTGGTGGATTGTGCGATGTTTTGCAGCGATACGAACACGCTGGGGGGGGCCGCGAAATTAGAGGCGAGGCTCTCGGAGATGATGGATGCAATCGCGTCAACCGACAGGCCAGAGGCTTTGATGGTGCCGCCCTGGGGCACGGAAATGCGCCCCGCCGGATCGACCAGTGCGGCCCGGTTCAAGGTCGGATCTTCCAGAACCTCAATTTGCAGCACGTCGCCGGCGCGCACTTTATAGCCTTCGGCACTGGCCTGGCTTGAATACGTGGACATCAAAATGAATGTCAAAGCGGTCAGCGCAGCGAAAGCCATCGCACAGCGGGCTTTGGCAGCGAGGGTGAATAAACGCGTCATATCGTCATCTCCTGTTGGCCTTGGGACGGGGTCTTTCCGGGAAGATCCCCCGGTTGCAAGCCCCCCGACATCGGCGGATGCCCTGAAACGGCAGCATGTGTCATGTTAGGCGGGTTTGCCTTGCGGTGAAAGCGTAAACCCCAAATACAAGGGATTTGCGGGGGTCGCCCCGCCCTGCCCGTGCTTATGAAGCAACAGTTTTGTCCCATATGCGCGCAGGATACGGGGCTGGATACGGGGCAGGATACGGGGCAGGGTTATCCCTTAGGGTTTGGTCGGATCGCTGACCGCTGGCAGGGTTTTCAACCGCGCCACCTCTGCGACGATGGCCTCGGTTTGCGGCAAGGGTTTGTCGGCTGCCAAGGACATGGCCAGTTCCAGCACCCGGATGGCATCGGCGTTGCGGCCCACGGCGGCATAGGTCATGCCAAGGTGATATTGCACCGTGGGCTCTTTGGGCAGGCCAACGGCGGCTTGCTCCATATGGGTCAGGGCCTCATCCAGATTGCCGTTGCGCAGCGCGATCCAGCCATAGGTATCTTGGAACGCGGCCACGGTGCTGCCGCGCAGACGCCGGGCAATCGCCTCGGCCCGCGCAAGGTTTGCGGCATCATCGTAATGGGTGGTGATCAGGCTGGCCAAGTTGTTGGCGACCACCAGATTGCTGCTGTCTTTGGCGTAAAGCGCATCATAGATCGCGATGGCCCCGTCAATATCACCCGCCGTTTCCAGCGCGCTGGCCTTGATCCACAGCAGATCCATCGACGCGGGCTGGGCAATCAGCGCCGCATCAAGGGCTGCCGTCGCATCGTCGCTGCGTCCGGCTGCGTTCAGCAGCACATAAAGCTGACGCGCCGGTTCAAGCGCGCCTGGGTCACGGGCGATCAAGGCGCGGTATTGCGTCTCGGCCAGATCGGTCTTGCCCATCAGCGCGTCCAGATTGGCGCTCATCAGTTGCAAGGTCGCGTCATCGGGGGTCTTCTTCAGGGCCTCGTCCAGATAGCTGCGCGCCTCGGCGGTTTTGCCAGCGCGCACTTGGGTCTCGACGATCGTGGCCACGGCATTGCCGGCCTCGCTGCCGGCCTCGGCTTGCGATTTCAAAAAGGCCAGCGAATTGTCGACAGAGCCGGTTCCCGCCAGAATGGCCGCTTGCAAGGACTGCACGGCGGCGGCATTTTCCGGCAGGTTCATGGATTTCAGCGCATCAAGGCTTTCTTGCGCGCGGTCCCACAGCGATTGGCTGACGTAGTATTCGCTCAGCGCGCCCAGAATGTCGGAACTGTTCGGCGTCACGCGCCGCGCGTCGGTCAGCACGGTTTCGGCAACCTCGGGTTTGTTTTGCCGGATCAGGAAACTGGCATAGCGCAGCGATTCAGCCGGGGCCGATCCCGACACCTCTACCGCAAGGGCCAGACGTTCGCCCGCCAGATCCACCGCGCCGTCCCGCTCATGCGCGGCGGCCATCAGGGTCAGCGTTTCAGAATCGCGCGGGTTTTGGTCCAGTGCGGCGCGCAGATCAAGGATCGCCTCGCCGGGCTTGTCCTCGGCGATGAACCACGAGGCGCGCAGCTTGAGCGCATCGACGTTGGTGGCATCCTCGGCCAGAACCTCTTCGACCAGCGCGCGTGCGCCGACCCGGTTTGCGGTGTTATCCAGCATACGCGCCAGCATGCCCTTGATCTTGCGGGTCTGATCCGAAGCCTCTGCCTTTGCAAGGATCGCCTCCATCGCGGTGATGGCCTCGGCGGTCTTGCCGGTTTCAAATTCCAGCGTGGCGCGCAGGGCTGCGTAGAGATCCGCATTGGGGGTGCCTGCGTTGGCCGCGATCAGCGCGTCCAGCTCTTGGCCGGCCGCCTGCGCGCTGCGGGCCGCTTGCAAGAACTGCACCACCGCCAGATGCCCCTCGGTCGGTCCGGTCACGTCGCCTGCCAGTTTGCGCAAGAACCCCTCGGCGCCGTCCAGATCCTGTTGCACCATATACCACTGGATCAACGAGGTTTTGATCTCTTGATTGTCGGGGAACAGCGTGAACATCCGCTGCAACTGCGCGCCGGTGCCCTTAATGTCGTTGTTTTGCGCCAACAGGCGGAATTTCAGCATCTGGAATTCCAGCGACTGCGGATTGTGCGCAATCACCTCATCCAGATAGGGCAGCGCCAGCGCCGGGTTCGGGCCAGACATCATCCGGTCGATCATCACGCGCTGCGCCAAGGGGCTGCCCGGGATCTCTTGCAGCAGGGCCTTGGCCTCGGCCGCCACGCGGTCACGATCGGTTTCATTGCCGTTCAGCACCGCGGTGCGGTAATCGAGCAAGACCTTGATCGCGCGGGCGCGCGGATCTTGCGGCACAAGGGCGATGGCGGCTTTGCCATGGCGTTCGACCTCGTCCCAGTTTTGGGCCTCGGCCGCCAGCTCTGCCAGGGTCAGGCGCACATCGGCGGTGTCCGGATATTGTTCAATCAGGCGCAGATATTGGCTGTAGGCCTCGGCGATCTTGCCCTGTTTGACCAAAATATCGGCATAGATCTGACGGGCTTCTTTGTGAAATCCGTTGTATTTAAAGGTGTTGCGAAATTCGATCAGGGCGCGTTCTGTGTCGCCCGCCTCTAGCAGGGCCAGACCCGACTGGTAATAGGCCTCGGCCTTTTCATCGGCACTTTGGCACGCCGACAGCGACAGCGACGTGGCCAGCATCAGGGCCAAAAGCACGGGACGCGATACAGGACGGGAAAAAAAGCGCTGGGTCATGGGTGTAAAAACTGTCCAAAAAGAGAAAGGGGGCCAACCGCGGCCCGTTCTGACTGTGTATATAGGTTTTTTTAGGGCCTGAGCAGGGCTTTTGAGCCGCGCCTGTCAGAAATCTGGCCGGGAATTTGGCCAGACCAGCCGTTAGCTGCTCAGCCTTTAGCTGCTCAGTATTTTGACTGCTCAGTATCCTGTCGCCCGCATCACCACCCGCACAGTGCCGATCAACAGACCGACATCGGTTTTGAACGACAGTGTTTCATCATAGTGTTCATCAAAGCGGGCGCGGTCGGCAAAGGTGCTTTCATTGCGGCGCGACACTTGCCAAGGGCCGGTGATGCCGGGGCGCAGGCGGTAATAGGCCTCGCCGGGGTAGATGTCTTGCTGGCTTGGCATCATCGGGCGCGGGCCGACCAGGCTCATGTCGCCCAACAGCACGTTCCACAGCTGTGGCAACTCATCCAGCGAGGATTTGCGCAAGATCCGGCCAAAGCGGGTGATGCGCGGATCAGATTTCAGTTTCTGGGTGCTGTCCCATTCGGCGCGCGCGACAGGATCGCTGGCCAGATAGCTTTCCAGTGCGGCATCGGCCCCCGCCACCATAGAGCGCAGTTTCCACATCCGGTAGATCCGCCCGCCGCGCCCGACGCGCGGCTGGCTGTAAAACGGGTTGCCGCCATCAAGGGCGATGCCCAGTGCCAGACCCGCCACTGCCAGCACAACCACCGGGGCCGCGATCACCACAAGCGCCACATCCAACACACGCTTGACCCCAAAGCGGTACAGCTTTGAGAGGCCAGATGTTTTGGCCAGAGAAGTTTGGTCCAGAGAAGTTTGGGGTGACGAAGTTTCGACCTGTGGGGTTTCGGTCTGCGCACCCATGGTGTTTGCAATCACCGACACTGCAAGAAGGGGAAAGTTGGCATTCGCAGCCTCTGTGGGGTAAGCGGTTGCGCTGCGCAAAGCCCCTGTCAAAGAGACCTTTGGCAAAATGACAGCCTGAAAGGAACGGACCGCTTTGTGAGGGAGCGGATCAAAATGCAACATTATAAAAACCCAATATATTTAACCAAATACGGTCAGGACCAGCACCCTGCGACAAGCGGCTCCTCCCCCAAGGAAACCACCTGTCCTTACCCCTTGTCTTCCCTCCGCGCCCTTGTTTCGAAAGTCGTTTTCAAACCGAAAATTTCTTTCAAACAGCGAGGGGCGGGCGAAGGACAAATGGGCCAAACACAAAAAAGCCGCGATCCTGCCAGACCTTAGACTTTATTACACTTTTCTGCCGCTTGGGGCAACGGGATTTCGCCAAAGTGCGCCCAACACCCGGCCAAAGCCCCGCCTAAGCCCGGCCAAAGCAGGTGGAAATTTCGCGTTTTGCACAAAGCTTGCAGGCAATTGGTGTAAATTCAGGTTAAATCCGGCGGAATATCCGCGCAGAGGTCGTGGGCGCGGTGTCATTGTCGCCGTGGCGTAAACACAAGGTGTGCAGGTGCAGAAACTGACAGGGGTCCGGCGCGGGGGTCGCGGGTGCCGGAGGGCGGGCTGCAGACGGGCTGCAGACGGGGCGGAAGGGGTCGAAATCTGCCCTGTGACGCAGCGGTGACGCGCCCGGGTCTTGGCTGAGCCATCATTTCGCCTAGGATTGGGTGCTTGTTGTACATGCGATTCGCGGGTAAAGCCAAACCTGTACATGCGCGGGTTTGTTTTGGTTTTTTTGAGTGGAATGTTTTTGAGATCGTGATTTTGTGATAGGGTTGGGGTTGTTCGCGGCGTCATTGGGCGCGCTGGCTGGCGATCAGACTGCCTGAAACTGCACAGATCGCAAAATATGGTGGATTAAACGGGGCTTCCCAGACGCGCATGAACAGCAGACTTGACATATATACCAGCTATTTCGGCCTGACCGAACGCCCGTTTTCCCTGTTGCCGGATCCGGGCTTTTTATATTGGTCCCCCATTCACAAGCGCGCCTATACGATCTTGGAATATGGCATCCTGACCCGCGCGCCGATCACGCTGATCACCGGCGAAGTGGGGGCGGGCAAAACCACCATCCTGCACCATTTGCTGAAAAGCATGGGCGATGATGTGCGCATCGGGCTGATTGCCAATGCGCATGGCGACCGGGGCGAATTGCTGCGCTGGGTGTTGCAGGCCCTGGCACAGCCCGCCCCTGTTCAAGACAGCTATGTCGATCTGTTTGGCCGCTTTCAGCAATATCTTATTCAGGAATATGCGGCAGGGCGCCGGGTTGTGCTGATTTTCGACGAGGCGCAGAACCTGTCGCGCGAAAGTCTCGAAGAGCTGCGCATGCTGACCAACATCAATTCCAACAAGGATGAGCTGTTGCAACTGGTCTTGGTGGGCCAACCGGAATTGCGCGATGTGATCCGCCGCCCGGACCTGATCCAGTTTGCCCAACGCGTGTCGGCCGCCTTTCACCTAGAGGCGATGAATTCCGCGACCGTGCGCGCCTATATCCGCCACCGCCTTGAAGTGGCCGGCGCAAAGGACGACATCTTCAGCCCCTCTGCCGCCGATATGATCCATGATTACACCGGGGGCATTCCGCGGCTGGTCAATCAACTGTGTGACCTGTCGATGGTCTACGCCTATACCAAGAACCACAAACGCGTGTTGCGTCTGACGGTGCAGCAAGTGCTGGAGGATGGGGTGTTCTTTGCCGCCCGCCCGCCCCCAAAACCCGCAGATCCGAACCCCGCAGATCCGAACACTGCAGCGTTAAAACCCGGTGAGACAAAAGCCGGCCCGCTGATCCTGAGCCGCCACGCCCAAAGCCGATAAGCCTGATCCGTTAAAGCCGTTATAGAAAGCAGACCAATCCGATGGATTTCCGTTTCTACTTCTCGCTCTTTTTGCGCCGCTTGCACTGGTTCTTGCTGGTCGCTGTGGGCATTTCTGCGTTGGGGATCTTTGTCGCCCGGGTTTTGCCAACGGTCTATGTCTCGCAGGCCAAGCTGATTGTGGAATCCGAACAGATCCCGGGAAACCTCGCGGCCTCGACGGTGCAGACCAAGGCCATCGAACAGTTGCAGATCATTCAGCAGCGCATTTTCACCCGCGACACCTTGGTCGAGATGGCCAATCGCTTGCAGATCTATGCCCCCGCCCCGGGTGAGGCGGCCAAGCGGATGGATGCCGACGCGCTGGTCACCGATCTGCGCAACCGTATCAAGATCGTCACCACCGGCGGGTCAAGCACCAGCCGGGGTCCGGCGCAGGCGGTTGTGGTGACCGTCAGCTTTGATGCGCCCACTGCCGCCATGTCGGCCATCGTGGCCAATGACGTGGTGACGCTGATCTTGAAAGAAGATGTCGGCATGCGCACCGGCTCGGCCCGCCAGACCTTGCAGTTCTTTGAACAAGAGGTGGCGCGTCTGGACAAGGAATTGTCCGAAAGTGGTGCTGCCATTTTGAAATTCAAAGAGGCCAATCAGGACTCGCTGCCCGAGAGTCTGGACTTTCGGCGCACTCAGCTGGTGAATGCCCAACAGCAGCTGTTGCAACTGCAGCGCGACCGCGCCCTTGTGCAAGAGGCGCGCGACCGGCTTGTGCGCTTTCATGACACGCCCGGTGTGGTTGAAGACCTGGCTCTGACGCAAAACATGACGCCGGATGAAAAACAGCTCAAGGCGTTGCGCGATAGTCTGGCGCAGCAATTGGTGGTTTTGTCGCCCACCAACCCCAAGATCAAACTGCTGGAAAACCAGATCGCGGTCTTGGAAAAGCAAGTCGCGGCGCAAACCGCCTCTGGCGGGCTGAATGCCAGCGGTCAGGCCATGACAGCCTATGAGACGCAGTTGGCCGATGCCGATGCTCAGCTGATCAGCTTTGATGAGCAGGCCGCACAGTTGCAAGGGGCCATCGACGACTTTTCGCGCACCATCGCCGCCACGGCCGGGGTTTCCATCGCGCTGGAAACCTTGCAGCGCGACTATGACATCCTGCGGGGCCAGTTTGACGGTGCGGTCGGCAACAAGGCGCGCGCCGAAACCGGCGACACCATTGAAACCCTGTCCAAAGGTCAGCGCATTTCGGTGATCGAACAAGCCGTGGCTCCGGTGGCGCCCGAACGCCCGAACCGTCCGCTGATCGCGGCAGGCGGGATCGGCGCGGGGGTGCTGTTGGGTCTGGGCGTTGTGGCCTTGATCGAATTGCTGCATGCGGGCATCCGCCGCCCGATAGAGTTGGTCAACAAGCTGGGCATCACCCCGTTTGTCACTCTGCCCTATCTGAAAACCGATCTGGAAAACCGCGGTCAGCGCCGCTGGAAAGTCCTTGCAGCACTGGCCTTTCTGGCCGCCATGGCGTTGGTGTTGTGGTTGGTGCACAGCTATTACATGCCGTTGGACCTGCTGTTGGACCGGGTGTTGCGCAAGTTTGCAATGTTGCCACTGTCTGACCTTATCCCACAGCGTTTGGCCTAAAGGAAACCAGATGGAAAAGATCCAATCCGCCATCGCCAAAGCCCGCGCGACACGCGATGCCAACGCAGGCATCTCTGCGAACGCTGGTCTTAACACCGGCATCAACACTGGCATCAACAGCTTTGGCGCGGCCCAAATCCTGCCCACCGCGGCTGCATGGGCGGCCCTGCCCGCGTTGCATCTGGACGGGGCTGATCTGCGCAAAAAGCGCATCGTCGCCTATGCGGGTGGCCCAGAGACGGTGTCCTTTGACGTGATGCGCACCAAGGTGTTGCAACAGATCCGCGCCAATGGCTGGCGCCGTCTGGCGGTGACCTCGCCCACGGCGGGCTGCGGCAAAAGCACCATCTCGGTGAACCTTGCCCTGAGCCTTGCGCGTCAACCCGAATTGCGCACGGTGTTGCTGGACCTTGATCTGCGCCGTCCGTCCTTGGCCAAGATGCTGGGCATCCATAACCGTCCCAGCTTTGCCCAGGTTCTGGCGGGCAAGCTGGCCTTTGATCAGGTGGCGATGCGCTACAGCGAGGGTCTGGCGGTTGCGGCCAATGACGGGCCCGCGCACAATCCGGCAGAGCTGTTGCACGGCAGTTCGGTGGCCACCGCCCTGACCGCCATAGAGACGCAATATGCCCCCGATCTGATGATCTTTGACATGCCGCCCATGCTGGTCTCGGATGACACCATGGCCTTTATCGGTCAGGTCGATGCGGTGTTGCTGATTGCGGCGGCCGGGATGACCACCCTCAAAGAGGTCGATGCCTGCGAGCGGGAATTGGCCAGCCAATCCAATGTGATGGGGGTGATTTTGAACAAGTGCGAGTATATGGGCAAGGAATACGGCTATACCTATTAGCGCAGGCGCCTGTAACACCCGACACGGGCGTCACGGGCAGACCTGTGCCAAGATGTAGTTTCGTGCCATAATTTCCGCATGTTTGTGCGCAAGTTTGCCCAAAGAAGATAAAGAGTTCTGACTGATGCAACCAGCCGTTTTCAATGTTGGGTCCCCCCCCCGGATGTCACCGTCGCGGATTTCCTCTCCCCGGATTTCCGTGGTGATCCCACATATGAACCAGCCCCAGATGCTGGCGCGATGCCTTGCGTCATTGCGGGCCGGTGCGCGTCAGCCGGATGAGATTTTCGTGGTCGACAATGGCTCGACCAGCAATGGCGTGGCCTGCCTGCCCACAGAGGTCTGCGCCCCCTACCCCAATCTGCGCCTGTTGCAAGAACCCACCCCCGGCCCCGGCCCTGCCCGCAATCTGGGCGTGGCCGCTGCCACCGGCGATATTCTGGCCTTTATCGATGCCGATTGTCTGGCCGATCCGCAGTGGCTGGCCTGCGCCGAGGCGGCGATGGCCGACCCGTCCGCCCAGATTCTGGGCGGCGATGTGCGCATCGCCTATGTCGATCCGGGCCGGCTGACCCAGCTTGAGGCCTATGAAAGCATCTATGCCTACCGGATGGATATCTACATTGCCCGCGACGGCTTTACCGGCACTGGCAATCTGGTGGTGCGCCGCGATGTCATGGCCCGGGTTGGTCCCTTTGCGGGCATCGGTGTGGCCGAGGATATTGACTGGGGCCAACGCGCCACCGCCATGGGTATTCAGATCCGCTATGTGCCGGGGATGAAGGCCTATCACCCGGCGCGGCGCAAATCGTCAGAGCTGAAATCGAAATGGGACCGCCATATCGCCCACGCCTTTGCTCTGACCCAGCGCAAGCCGCGCGCCTTGGCGGTTTGGGCGGCCAAGATTGTGGCGATGGTTCTGTCGCCCTTGGCGGAAATTCCACAGATTGTCACCTCTGACCGGGTGAGTGGCCTGCGCGCGCGCGCTCTGGCTTTTGTGGGCCTGACGCGCATCCGGCTTTACCGGGCGCGGATGATGACATGGCTGTTGTTTGGCGGCGATGAGGCGGTTCTGGCCGGGCGCTGGAACCGGGGCCCCCAATCTGCGACGCAATCGGGCAACAAATCGGCATGAGCAACACTGTGGCGCCCCTGCGTTGGGCTGTTTTGGGCACCGGGGTTGTGTCGGGCAAATTTGTCCAAGGGTTGCGGGTTCTGGGCCCTGCTGCCCGCGTGGTCACCGTGGCGTCCCGCGATGCGCGCAATGCCACCCGCTTTGCTGCCCAATTTGGCGTGCCCACCGCAGCCCCCGACTATGCCAGTGCCGCCCAGCACCGCGATGTGGACGCGGTCTATATCGCCACCCCGCCGTCTGAACATGAGGCCCATGCCATGCTGGCCATTGCGGCCGGCAAAGCGGTGTTGATCGAAAAGCCTTTTGCCCTGAACGCAGGCGCCGCCCGCCGCATTGCCGAGGCCGCCGAGGCCGCAGGCGTCTTTTGCATGGAGGCGATGTGGACCCGGTTTTTGCCGATGATCGCCCGGATTTCCCAAAAGATAGAGGCCGGCGATCTGGGTGAGATCCGCAGCCTGCAGGGCAATTTCATGATCCCCAACCGGGTTGATGCGGCCACAAGCCTGTTTGATCCGGCGCGCGGCGGCGGCGCGTTGCTGCACCGGGGCATCTATCCCTTGTCCTTGGCGCGTCAGTTTCTGGGGCCGATCACAGGTCTGCAAGCCACGGGCCGGATCGGTGACACCGGCGTGGATGAGGACTGTGTTCTGGTCGCGCGCCACGCCAATGGGGCGGTGTCCACGGTGACCGCCAGCCTGCGCAGTGCGGGATCCAATGATCTGTGGATCGCCGGAACCCGGGCGGTTTTGCATGTGCAGGGCCCGATCTTTCGCCCCTATCAGGCGCGCCTGATCACCGTTCCCGCGCGGGGCGCTGCCGGGGGGAATACGGGTGGCCCTTCTGGCGGCCGGATGCAGGCGATCAAGGAAAGCGGCTTTGCCCAAAGGGTGAACCAGATGGTTCCGGGGGCGGTGCGCGCGCTGCTGTCAGGGCACAAAACCCTGCGCGCGCCCTATGCTGGCAACGGCTATCACTATGAGGCCGCCGAAGTGGCCGCCTGTCTGGCGCGGGGTCAGACCCAATCGGCACTGATGCCGCTGGAGCAGAGCATCCAGATCATGGATATGATCGACCAAGCGCGGGCGCAGTTCTCTTGAAAGGACCTCTTATGCGAATAGGCATCATCGGCTGCGGCTATGTGTTTGACCATTACATGGCCACGATGTACCGCCATGCGTCCTTGCAGATCGCAGGGATTGCCGATGTCGATGCCGCCCGTCTGGCGCGGGTGGCGCAGTTTTACGCTCTGAAAGCCTATCCGGATGTGGATAGCCTTCTGGCCGATGACACCATCGACATCATCGCCAATTTCACCTCGATCGAGGCGCATTATGCGGTGACCAAGGCCGCGTTGCTGGCGGGCAAACATGTCTATTCTGAAAAGCCCTTTGTCACCGATATGGGTCAGGCCCGCGAACTGGCCGATCTGGCGCAAAGCCGCGGTTTGCGGCTGTCGTGTGCGCCGTCAAACGCGCTGTCGGCCACCTCGCAGACCATGTGGAAAGCGGTGGCGGACGGTGCCGTGGGCGATGTGCGCATCGTTTATGCCGAGTTTGACGACAACCCGATCTATCTGATGGCACCCGAGGGGTGGCGCTCGCGCAGTGGCGCACCTTGGCCCTATTTGCACGAATATGAAATGGGCTGCACCTGGGAACATGTCGGCTATCACCTGACATGGATGTGCGCGATGTTTGGCCCGGTGCGTCAGGTCACTGCCTTTTCCAAACAAACCCTGCCCGATAAGACCGACCAGCCCTTGCACCCGAGCGACACGCCCGATTTTTCGGTCGCCTGTCTTGATTTTCACTCGGGCGTGGTGGGGCGGGTGACCTGTTCGATTGCCGCCCCCTATGATCACCGGATGCGGGTGATCGGCAACACCGGCATGTTGCATGCCGATACCTACCGCCATTACGAATGCCCGGTCTATCTGGAACCCTTTGGCAAGCTGTCGATGAATGCCCGCAAAGCCCGCAGCGTGCGCACCAACAGCCTGCTGCAAGGGTTGTTTGGCGTGGGCGGGCGGCGCATTCCCTTGGTGCGGGCGCTGCCGCCCGGATCCAGCCAGCATACCCCCAGACCGGGCGCGCAATGGACCCCCAAGGCGCTGCTCAACCGCTTCAAACGTCGTCAGCTGGGTCAGCAGGACAAGGCGATCGGGCTGGCCGAACTGGCCGATGCCATCCGCACCGATCGCCCGCATTTTCCGGCCGCTGATTTCACCTTGCACCTGACAGAGCTGACATTGGCCATTCAGGGTGCGGGCGCGGGGGGTGTGTGCCATGCGATGCAAACCAGCTTTGCCCCGCCAACGCTGCCCATCCAAACCATGCAAGCCGCCCCCGATTACCGCCGCTATGCAAACTTGGGCTGGATGGAGCGGATCTCGGCCCGCTTCCTTGACCGGATGCACAAGCATTGATCAGCTGCGGGTTTCGTTTTGGTCCGAAATCTGAAATATCCACACGACCGTTGATGACGTTTGCAAGAGGGTGTCATGCCATTTTTTAAAGCCGCAGGAAAACTGGTCTATTATGCCCATGTGCCCAAATGCGGCGGATCATCCATCGCAAGCTATATCACCGACCGGTTTGGCCCCTTGGCCTTTCATGAAAACCGCTATCTGGACGTGGCTGAACCGCAGCGCTGGACCAAATCTTCGCCCCAGCATGTGGATGCGCTGGTGCTGGAACGCCTGCTGCCCCTGTCGCTGTTTGACGCGGTGTTCACCGTGGTGCGCCATCCGGTGCCGCGTCTGGTCTCGACCTATCATTTCCAACTGGAGCTGCAAAAATCCATCCCCGAAAGCACGAGCTTTTCGGCCTGGCTCGATCAGTTGGACCCAAATCCTGTCGCCACACCCTTTGCCTATGACAACCATATCCGGCCCATGTCGAAAATCGTGCCCGAAGGGGCCGCGGTGTTTCATATGGAACACGGGCTGGATGCGCTTGTCGGGTGGTTTGACCTGCTGGAGGGCAAGATCGGTGCGCAGCGCGCCCTGATCCCGGAAAACCGCCGGGGCGATCATGTCAAGACAGGCACAGCGCGGGTCAAACCCAGTGCCGCGGATCTGGCGCGCATCCATCACCTTTACCGTGAGGATTTTGACCGGTTCGGCTATGTCACCGAGCATACCAAGCCCGCAGCCCTGCCCCCGGTGTTAAGTGCCGAGTTTCTGGCAGAGCGTGACCGCGCCCTTGCCGCAGCCAAACGCCCGCTGGCGGTGTTGCGCCGCAAAATCAAGAAGCGGTTGGCGCTGCTGTGATCAAATCCGCCCTGTTCATCCTGTCGGGCAATGCCGCGATGTCGATCTTGTTGCTGGCGCGCAATCTGATCATCGCGCGGATGATCCCGGTGGCCGATTACGGCATCGCCTCGACATTCGCCGTGGTGATGGCGGTGGTGGAAATGGCCTCATCCTTGGGGCTGCAACAGCAGATCGTGCAATCGAAACAGGGCGACGACCCGGCATTTCAGGCGGCTTTGCAGGGATTTCAGGTGTTTCGCGGTGTCCTTTCGGGCGCGGCTTTGTTCGCCATCGCAGGCCCAATGGCCCGCTTTATGGGGGTGCCAGAGGTGACATGGGGCTATCAGCTACTGGCCATTGTGCCGGTGCTGAATGCGCTTGTTCACTTTGATATTCACCGCATGAACCGGCAGATGGTGTTCTGGCCGATGCTGCTGACCGGGGCGTTCCCCGCGCTTTTGTCGGTCGTGGCGGTCTGGCCCTTGTCACATTACATGGGCGACTGGCGGGTGCTGCTTTATGCGATCCTGATCCAGGGTGCGGTCGCGGTTGTGGTGTCGCATCTGGTGGCCGAACGCCCCTACCGCCTGACCTATAATGGCGCCATCTTGAAGGGGGCGCTGCGGTTCGGCTGGCCCCTTTTGATCAATGCAATCTTGCTGTTCTTCGTCTTTCAGGGCGACAGGATGATTGTCGCGCGGTTGCTGGGGATGTCGGATCTGGCGGTGTTTTCCATGGGGGTCACTCTGACATTG
>JAAFIJ010000250.1 GCA_013298675.1 Rhodobacterales bacterium
GGCAACCCCACCGCGTTCTCACCTTTCGGCATTTCGATTGGGCATCATGACCCAACTGTCAAACCCCAAGCCAGCGGTTCTTTTGTCAGCCATCTTCATTGGCACGGTCCCCCCCGGAACCCCCCTGTGGATGCTTATCGCCCTGCTCGCGTTCCTTTTTTCGGTTGAAACCGGCTGGAACACCGTTGTCGCACGCATTTTTTCCTATAATTCCACGCGACGCGCCTATGTCGGGGCAAAAACCGTGATCGACCGCAGCTTTGGCGGTATTCTAGCCCTGTTGGGGGCCAAGATCGCCACCACCTGACCCCCACCCCTCACCTTAACGGCTTCCCCTGTTCTGACGACCTGCTTATCGCTCACGTTCATCTGTTCAAAAATATCCCGGGGGTTGCGGGGGCAGGCCCCCGCTGTTGCACCCGAATGGCCCAGATCGGGCCGCAAAATAAGGAGCGCTGCCATGACCGACCGTCTGCCCCATGAAAAAGGCTTCCATGTCTCTTGGGACCAAATTCACCGCGACGCGCGCGCGCTTGCATGGCGTTTGGATGGCAAAGGTCCGGACAACGGGGCTTGGAAAGCCGTCGTGGGCATCACCCGGGGCGGACTGGTGCCTGCAATGATCGTCAGTCGAGAATTGGATATCCGTGTTGTTGATACCATTTCCGTGATCTCTTATGCCCATCAAGACCGTGGAGACGCTGTGGTGACCAAAGCACCGCAGGCAGAGCTGATGGGCGACGGCACCGGCATCCTGATCGTCGATGATCTGGTGGATTCAGGCAAAACCCTTGAACTTGTGCGGTCGTTGTACCCCAACGCCCATTTCGCGACGGTCTATGCAAAGCCTTCTGGTAAACCGATGGTCAACACCTATATCACTGAAGTCTCGCAAGACACATGGATCTTCTTTCCGTGGGACATGGCCTTGCAATATGTCCAACCCTTCCGTGGCAAAGACTGACAGGCGCCGAAAACCACTCTGTTTTTCAGGGCAATTCTGGGTCATCACAGCGCATCATTAAAGGTTAAATGCCACTATGTCGGCACACCAAAGTCTACGCGCGACGCGGGTCCTGCATTGGTTGTTTGAAGCAAGTCTTGCGATCAAAGGCGTGCTTTGCAGCGCCGAGGCGTTGGCTGGTCTTGGCCTGCTCATTGCCCCCAACCCGGTCGTGGTCAAGTTTGTCTTTTGGCTCAATCACTACAACATTGCTGCCACCCATCAGGACAGTTTGGCCAATTGGACCCGGCAAGCGCTGGAAAAGTTTCCTGTGGGCACCCAGCACTTTTACGGCATTTACCTGCTGTTCCATGGTGGGTTGAAACTGACGTTGATGGTTATGTTGTGGATGCGCATCCTTTGGGCCTATCCGGCAGGTATGCTCGTGCTCAGCGGATTTGTCGCCTATCAGGTCACAGAGTTCGCCCGCACTGGATCTCCCTTCCTCTTGCTTTTGTCTGTCTTTGATCTGTTCATGATCGGCTTGATCTGGCAGGAATACCAAGCGTTAAAATCCAAACAATCAGCGCAATGATCCCACAATGAGGTTTGCATGACCCACCCGTTGAACCCCAATGTCGCTGCAACCTTTGCCCCTCCGGTGATGGAGGCGCGCCGCTGGCTTCAAGGCGTGACACACCCTGTCGACCGCCCCCTGATCAATGTCAGCCAAGCAGCTCCGGTTGATAGCCCGCCCCTAGGTTTGCGGCAGGCACTGGCCGATGCGGCGCTGAACAATCCCGACGCCCATCTTTACGGCGCGGTTCTAGGTTTGCAGGCCCTGCGCTCAGAGATCGCGGCACAGTGGTCGCTTGCCTATAACGGCACGATCGACGCCAATCAGGTCGCTATCACTCAAGGCTGCAATCAGGCCTTTTGCGCCGTTATGTCCACTCTCGCCGCCGCGGGTGACGAGGTCATTCTGCCCACCCCTTGGTATTTCAATCACAAAATGTGGCTCGATATGCAGGGTGTGGGCACCGTCCCCTTGGCCACGGGTCCGGGACTGATCCCGGATGCGCGAGAAGCGGCGCGTTTGATCACGGCGCAAACCCGTGCCATTGTTCTGGTCAGCCCAAACAATCCGGGCGGCGCGGAATATCCCGCCCAAACGCTGGCAGATTTCCGTGACCTTGCGCGCAAGCATAAAATCGCGCTGATCATCGATGAAACCTACCGCGATTTTGACAGTCGGGACGGGCGCCCACATGATCTGTTTTGTGACCCTGATTGGGCAGATACCTTCATCCATTTATACTCCTTTTCCAAAACCTACCGCCTGACAGGCCACCGGGTCGGAGCTGTGATCGCTGGCGCGGACCGTATGGCCGAGATCGAAAAGTTCCTCGACACTGTCGCCATTTGTCCCTCGCAGTTGGGCCAGATCGGCGCGCTTTGGGGCATGCAGAACCTGACGGATTGGGTGGCCGCTGAGCGGACAGAGATCTTGGCCCGGCGCGCCGCGATGCAGTCTGGTTTTCACGCCCTGCCAGACTGGAAGCTCTTGGGCTGCGGTGCCTATTTTGCCTATGTCGAGCACCCCTTTGCTATGGCGTCAGATGCCTTGTGCAAACAATTGGTGCGCGATGCGTCCTTGTTGATGTTGCCCGGAACGATGTTCCAACCCCAAGGCAACAGTGATGGCAAGCGGCAAATCAGAATTGCGTTTGCCAATGCCGACGTGGCTGGAATTGCAGAAATGTTTCGCCGTCTGTCTGCGTTTCGCCCTTAACTTTGCGCCAAAGGCTTGCTCAGGCAGTCCAGAGGCCGTAGACAACCCGTCAAACCAATATTTGCAGGCAGTTCCATGGCCAAGTCCCCGACCGAAGATACCCCAAAAAAGAAACGTGGCGTCAATGTCCTCGGGTGGATTTTGCTTGCGATGCTTATCGGCGGATTGGGCAGCTTTGGCGCCACGAACTTTGGTGGGGGCGAAAGCAACATCGGCTCTGTCGGTGCGCGCAAAATCTCGGCCTCGGAATATGCCCGCGCCCTGCGTCAGCAAATCAATGCGTTTTCCCAGCAAATCGGCACACCGCTGACCCTGCAACAAGCGCAAAGCTTTGGCCTTGATCAGCAAGTCCTTCAAGGCGTGATTACCCAAGCCTCGCTGGATGATGAGGCGGCAAAAGTGGGGATATCTGTTGGCGACGATGCGGTAAAAGTCCAGTTACGTGAAACCAAGGCGTTTCATGGATTGGACGGGTCGTTTGACCTTGAAACGTATAAGCAAATGCTGTCGCAAAACAACTTGCTGCCCGCCGCATACGAGGCTGAACTGCGCCGCAACATCGCGCGCGACGTGCTGCAGTCGGCGGTTACCGCTGGCTTTGCGGCCCCTCAATCCATGACCGACACGCTGTATAAATGGGCGGGTGAACAGCGTGGGTTTACCTTGCTGCGCCAAACTGAGGCGACCTTGCCTGCGCCAATTGCAGTACCCACTGACGCGGATCTGAAAACCTATTACGACGCCAACATTGCGGCTTTTACCCGGCCTGAAGCAAAGCGCATCACTTATGCGTCCTTGCTGCCCGATAGCTTGGCCCAAACAATGCCAGCAGACGAAGAGGCCCTTAAGGCGCTGTATCAGGAACGCATCGCAGAATTTGTCATCCCCGAGAAGCGTTTGGTCGAACGGCTTGCATTTGCCAGCGAGGACGAAGCAAAGGCCGCAAAGGCGCGTCTGGATGCCGGTGAATCCTTTGAAACCTTGGTCAAGGAACGTGACCTTTCCTTGGCCGATCTGGATTTAGGCGATGTGTCCAAGGCGGATCTCGCTGATGCAGGTGAGGCAGTTTTTGGACTGACGGCACCGGGCGTTGTCGGTCCCTTTGCATCACCCATCGGGCCTGCACTGTTTCGGATGAACGCCATTCTTGCAGCGCAAGAAACCACGTTTGACCAAGCCCGCCCTGCCCTTTTGGTCGAAATGCAAACCGAAGCCGCGCGTAAAGCGATCGGCGACCGGGTTGAGGCAATTGATGATCTGTTGGCCGGCGGCGCATCTATCGAAGATATCGCCAAGGATGAGAAAATGACCCTTGGCGTGACCGAATACGCGGCGGGCACCGACGACAATGACGCGATTGCGGGCTATGCCGACTTTGCCAAAGCCGCCGACGCGTTGCAGGAAGGCGACTTCCCCGAGGCGATCTTGCTTGATGACGGCGGCGTGGTGGCCATCCGGTTTGAGGGGCTCGTCCCGCCTTCCCCGGTGCCGTTGGACAAGGTACGGGACAAA
>JAAFIJ010000251.1 GCA_013298675.1 Rhodobacterales bacterium
GCACATCCAGCACACCTGTGCCAGCATCACCAAACAAGGATGCGCCCCAAGGGACAGCACTCTTGACAGACGGCACCCATGCAAGCAACACCGCCCCACCCAATCGGAGATTTTCGCATGTCCCCTAACCTGTCTGATGACCGCCTGATCGTCGCCCTTGATGTGGCAAACATCGTGCAGGGAATGGCCCTTGTGGATCGCCTTGGCGACAGCGTCAGTTTCTATAAGATCGGGCTGGGGATGCTGACGGGCGGCGGCTTGGCGCTTGCCAATGAACTGACCCAAGAGCGCGGCAAACGGGTGTTTTTGGACATGAAGCTGTTCGACATCGGCGCCACGGTAGAGGCAGCGGTGCGCGGATTGGCCCAGTTTGATCTGGATTTTCTGACCGTTCACGGCGACCCCCAAGTGGTGCGGGCTGCCTGCGAAGGCAAACGCGACAAAGCACTGAAGATTCTTGCGGTAACGGTCCTGACCTCTCTCGACCGGGCCGATCTGGACGCCAATCTGATCAAGCCCGGCGACATCCACGACATCACAATCGAGCGTGCCGCCCGCGCACTAGAGGCCGGCGCGGATGGTGTGATCGCAAGCCCACAAGAGGCAGCGATGATCCGCGCCTTGCCCCAAGCCAAAGGCCGTCTGATCGTCACCCCCGGCGTGCGTCCGATGGGCGCGGGTCTGGGCGATCAAAAACGCACCGCAACCCCGATGCAAGCCATCCGCGACGGCGCAGACCACATCGTCATCGGCCGCCCGATCTGGCAAGCCGCTGACCCTGCCGCAGCGGCACGGGCTGTGATTGCCGAACTGCGCTAAAATTATTGAAAATTTTTGTTTTGGCCCGTGCGCGCTGTCACCATCTCCCCAGCGCTCATGTGCGATGTCCAAGCTAAGCACGTTGAGCGGACTCGAGGGAAAGCCAAGCGAAGCCATCTAATTTCTATCCCCTGATTCATTTTTCTGTTGCTCTGCTACGGATAAATGACCCTTTATCCGTTTATAGGCTCGGTAGAAGAATACCCCACTCAGAAACAGGAGCGGAGCGAATACCTTTCCCCCTTGCGACGAGTGGAACGCTTCAAACCTGAATAGAAAGAAGCATACCGCCAATATCAAAAGTCCGGCAATGGCGTACAATGCGGAATTTAAATACTGGGGGCGTCTTTGACGCTCCGACGAAGCTAATGGCTCTTTGTCATCCATCAATGATTTCGTGTTTCAAGAGAAATTCGCGCAATGAATGGCAGGGCACACGCTGAGTTCTTTGAGCGGAGTTAAAGGCGAACCAAAAGTAGTCAACTATTTCTTCCTTGCATCTGCTTGAGTACACTCAATTCCACCTGAGCGATTGAACGCAACGACATAGTGAAGCACACCACCGTTCACGTCGAGCTGGCAGGAGAAGAATCTATAGATTTGAGGTTCATCGCTTGCTGGCCAGACGCCGCAGCTTTTCGTTTCATTCAATAACTCTATCGACGACCATTTTAGATGATCATCAAGTTTCTCTAAACCTCTTGTTTGCAACCACTCATCTGATGCCGGCCTAAGCCATAAGAAGAGATAGGCAGAGATTACCAAGAAGGCAGCAATTAATTTTCTCAATTCATTTTTTGTACTGAGGTGACTTCCGAATAAACCGTTTGTTACAATTAAACCGCAATGATTTGTTTGGTGATCGCAGGGCGGAAATCACAAAATGCGCTTTGCTGCGACTTTTGTTTCCATACGGAAGCTTCGAGCTATAGACAAAATTGATCCATGTGCTGGTCCTATCCTACCGCTTCAAGCAGTGTCTTCCCGGCGGACTGGCCGACCCGCCCCCCATTTGACCCCAACCGCGTCCATCCGCGCTCGAAACCGCAATCCACCGGCTCAGAGAACTCCACGCTGCCGTTAGCTGTCAATCCCTCCTGACATCTTCCCCCCGAAGTCTATTTTGCGTTCCCCTATTAACAAGCCGCGCAATAGGTTCGACGCCCGTGACACTTACATCTAACATATTGAAAGTGTTTGTATTTGGCGCATTCGCACCCTGAACGCTGCGGCCACAAGATCCAAAGGATTCTTCATACATTAACCCCTGCCAAACACCCAACGCCTGCGACCCATGGGAGCAGGTCCGGGCGATCAAAAGCGTACCGCGACGGCGCAGACCACATCGTCTTCGGCCGCCCGATCTGACAAGCCACCGACGCGAGGGATTCGCGCGCACCCGCACCCAATCCATAACTGCTCTATACCGGAAATAATTCAGGGCTTAAGCGTTTCCGCTTAAGCCCTTGAAATAATGGTGAACTCGGAGCGATTCGAACGCCCGACCCTCAGATTCGTAGTCTGATGCTCTATCCAGCTGAGCTACGAGTCCACATAGGGGGGCATTTAGCTGTGCCTGCCGCACGATGCAAGAGAGAAAACGAATACTTCTTGATGGTTCAGGATATTGGTTTGCGACGCGCGGGGTCTGAACCGCGATTACCCCAGCTTGGTATCATCGACAGGCTCTGCGTCTTTGGGCAGGCGGATCAGGAATTCGCTGCCATCGCTGTCACTGCGCACCAGTTCCAACTGTCCGCCGTGCCCACGGATCAGTTCGGCCGAAATCGCCAGCCCCAGCCCCATGCCGCCCTTGCGCGCGCCACCCTGAAACGCCTCAAACAAATGCTCACGCGCGCGCATCGGCAGGCCGGGGCCGGTGTCACCAACACGAATCTGCCATTCCGTCGCGGTGCTGCGGGCTGAAACCTCTATCGTGCCCGGCATTTTCGTCGCCTCTAGCGCCTGCTTGGCGTTGCGGATCAGGTTCGACAGCACCCGGTACAACTGTTCAGAATCGGCGCGAATGATCGTGGGTTCGGTAATATCCACCAGACACTCAATCTCTCCGCCCACCGTCAGCGCCTCTGCCTCGACCACGTCGCGCGCAAGCGATGCCAGATCGAAAAGGCGCAAGGTGGGGGCGGCCTCTTCGGCCTTGCCAAAGGTCAGTGTTGATTCGCACAAAGAAATCGCCCGCGTGATCGACCCGACGAGTTTCGGCGAGGCCTTGGCCACCACGGGGTCAGCACTGTTTTCCATCCGGTCGGCAAACAGCTGCGCCGTGGTCAGGATATTGCGCAAATCATGGCTGATCTTGGCAACCGCCCCACCCAACTGCGCAAGGCGCTGCTTTTGACGCAACGATCCGGTCAGCTGCAGTTGCATGCTTTCCATCGCCTCTTCGGTTGCGCGCAGCTCTGCGACCCGAGAGGTCGGCGCGATGACCATGCGGGCATCTTCGGGCGCGTCGGCATAGGCCTTCATATGGCGCGACACCCGGCGAATAGGCCCCACAATCAGCCGCTGAGCCGCGAAAAACAGCAAGAACGCGGTCACAAGAGAAATCAGCGCCGAAAGGGTCAAAATACGCAGCCCATAGTCGATCATCGCGTTGCGCAACGGAACTTGGTCAAGAGTGATTTCGATCAGCAAACCAGCCTGCTGAACCGGTTCACCAATCACCCGAATGATTTGCGGATTTGCATCTGCCAAGCAGCGAATGGCGTCGCGGATCAACTCCCACGGGCCTGCCGCGCGCAAATCATAGGTTTCTGTGATGGGCGAAGGGATAGTCGACGACAGCACCAGCTGACGCACCTCGTCGCGGCGCAACACGACGTTGTAAACCTCGGCGTTCGACAGCAGCTCAGCCTCTAGTTCGGGGGTAACCATATCCTCGGCAGCCAATTGCGCCAGCGACGCGATTTGAGCCTTTTCCAATCGCATGGTCAGGAAATCTGCCCTGAACCGCGCAATAGAGGGCACAAAGATCAACACTTCGGCCAGCATGACAAAGCCGATGGTCAGCAACAACAAGCGCCCCGAAAGGGTGTTCAGAAATCTGGGCCGAAATTGCGCCACGCCTTACCCGTCCCTGCTGTTAAAACTGGCCCTGCTGTTCAACTGTTAAACGGGGTCAGCCCCCGACGTTTGCAGTTATGGCAAAACTCTTTGCACAAAGCGAACAAACCGTTTCAGCTGCGGGTTGTCAAAGAGTTTGGGGGCAAAATAGGCCCCTGCCGCACGTTTAGAGACCTCTCCCAACGTTGGATAGGGCAGGATCATGCCTGCTATGGCACTGATCTTTAACTTGGCCGAAATCGCCAGCGTCCAGAGTGCGATCAACTCTCCTGCTTGCGGCCCTGCGATGGATGCACCAACCGGGCGACCCCTGACGACCATGACCTTCAATAGACCCTTG
>JAAFIJ010000252.1 GCA_013298675.1 Rhodobacterales bacterium
ATCCCATCGCTTTTCTTGTGGTCATTGACAGAATTTTCTCAACCACTTTCAGGTCTGGGCGGGTCAACGTCCACCGATGCCCCTGCCGCCGCATACCAAATATTTGCCGATCCCGATCATTACAACGGTATCTCATGCGACCGAATTTTTTTGGTCGCTTAAGTGTTTCAACAATAGAATTCGGCTGCAATGCGACAGCAAGGGCACAAACTGCAGCTGTCTACTCGTCATTCCCTGACGGTTAGTTGGACGCCAGTTTTCTTTCTTGGACAATATTTCCGCCATCAACGACGATCGTTGCACCATTGATATAGGACGCCGAACTTGAGGCTAAAAACGCGACGGCCGCGGCAACTTCGTCTGGGCGGCCCGCTCTGCCCACTGGCGTTTGCTTTGCGGCGATCAGTTCTGCTGGCGATGACGAGTCCGTGGCGATCCAACCAGGTGCGACGGTGTTGACGGTCACACCGCGCCCGGCCACCTCTAGGGCGAGGGTATGAGTCAGGCCGATCATCGCGGCTTTGGCGGCGCCGTAAGCGCTTTCGCCTGCAATCGCGACCAGCGGGCCGGTCACAGAGGCCATCATAATCACGCGGCCATAACCGGCTGTGACCATAGGTGCCAAATAGGCGCGCGTTACCAAGACAGCCGTGGTCAGCGACATGTCCATAATGCGGCGCCATTGGTCCGGGCTCATGTCAAGAAATGTGGTTTGGACCGAAGGCGTCCCGACTGCCGTCATGCCCGCATTGTTGACCAGAACATCGACAGGACCGGTTTCATCAAACAACCGTTGGACCTGTTCAGGATCCGTGAGATCTGCCTGATGGGCGGTGACGTCAAACCCCTCGGCAAGAAGTTCTGCTGCACGCGCATGAATGCGCCCGGATGCGCCACAAATGGCCACAGCAAATCCTTGTAGGGCAAGGGCGCGCGCGCAGGCAAACCCGATCCCTCCGGCAGCCCCTGCCCCTGTAATCAACACACGTTGCATCAAACAGTTCCTTTGGCAAATGATGCGTCAAGAGAGGTTCGTGATAACGCAGCCGCGAGGGCCGGAAACCTTGCACCTGTCACGCCGGATTAACCGATGCGGTAGTTCGGGCTTTCGCGCGTGATTTGCACATCATGGACATGGCTTTCGCTTAGGCCCGCTCCAGTGATCCGTACAAACGTACAACTGCTGCGCATTTTGGCAATCGTGCCATTTCCTGTATAGCCCATCGCCGCCCGCAGGCCACCGACCATTTGGTGCAGGACCGTTGCAACCGATCCCTTATAGGGCACTTGGCCCTCAATCCCCTCGGGCACCAGTTTGTCGCTGGCAGCGTCTTTTTGGAAGTAACGGTCAGCAGAGCCACGCGCCATCGCTCCAAGCGACCCCATGCCACGATAGCCTTTGAACGTCCGGCCATTGTAAAGAATGATCTCTCCGGGAGATTCGTCGGTGCCCGCGATGGCAGAACCGACCATGGCACAGGATGCACCTGCCGCGATGGCCTTGGCAAAATCACCCGAGAATTTGATGCCACCGTCCGCGATGACAGGAATATCACCGGCTGCGCGCGCAGAGTCCATGATCGCGGTCAGTTGTGGGACACCCACGCCAGCCACAATGCGCGTGGTGCAAATCGACCCCGGACCAATCCCCACCTTTACCGCGTCAGCACCCGCGCCGATCAAGGCACGCGTCGCCTCACCCGTGGCGACATTGCCCGCGACAACCTGAACCGCGTTGGACAGCGCTTTGATCCGTTCAACCGCACGCGCAACACCTTCGGAATGGCCATGCGCAGTATCGATCACCACCATATCAACACCCGCGTCGATCAACGCTTGCGAGCGTTCGAATCCGGCGTCTCCGACCGTCGTCGCCGCAGCGACCCGCAGACGCCCCATGTCGTCTTTGCAGGCATGGGGATTCAGAACGCTCTTTTCGGTGTCTTTCAGGGTCAACAACCCCGTCAGTCGACCTGAACCATCCGTCACCAACAGCTTTTCAATGCGCCGCACCTTCATCAAACTGATGGCCTGATCCCGGTCAATCGGCTCTCGCAACAAAGCAAGGTTATCAGAGGTCATCATCAATGAAACCGGCGTTTTGTCGTCGGTGGCAAAACGCATGTCACGGTTGGTGACAATGCCAAGCACCCGGCCGTCTGCATCAACCACAGGGAACCCTGTAATGGTATACCGCTCCATCAATTCCTTGGCGTCCGCCATGGTCTGATCGGGGCGAAGGGTGATCGGAGCGTAGACGATGCCGCTTTCGAACCGCTTGACCCGGCGCACTTCACGCGCCTGCGCCTCTATGTCGAGATTGCGGTGAATAACCCCGATCCCGCCCGCTTGCGCCATCGCAATAGCCATGCGGCCCTCGGTCACTGTATCCATCGCGCTGGACAACAGCGGGATGTTCATCCGGATGGATTTGGTGACAAACGTCGAGGTATCCGCATCAGACGGCAGCACATTGGATGCGGCCGGTACCAGCAGGACGTCGTCGAAAGTAAGCGCCTCTCGAATCTCCATGAAAGCCTCCATTGGGGTTCAGGGGGGAGTGTTCGTTTGACGCGTCCCTGTTTCATGGCCACACCAAAAGTACAAGAGCAAATCTAAGACTTGCAGCACATCTGACCTAGGTGCAAAACCTTGTCGCAATGCACCATGGAGGCGGTCGATGCGCGTTGCTATCGTTGAAAACACCCGGATCACCCATCACGGACAAGTGGGCGTGGCCTTACATGAACAGGCGGCCCGGATCGACCTTTTCAAACCGTGGACTGACGGCACATTGCCAGACCTTGGGGCGCATGATGCTTTGATCGTATTTGGAGGTGAGCAATCGGCCCAAGATGACGCATTGCACCCCTACTTACCCGCACTTGCAGACCTGATGGCCAAGACCGCCGCGATGGATATTGCGGTGCTGGGCATCTGTCTGGGCGCACAGGTTTTCGCAAGGGGGCTTGGTGCCACAAACAAGATCGGGACAGCGCCAGAGTTTGGTTGGTGCGATGTGTCCGTCCTATCGCAGGCCGCAAACGATCCGGTGTTGCAGTCTTTGCCGCAAGACTTCCCCATTTTTCAATGGCATTCCGATACTTTTACCCTGCCACCGGAGACGGTTCATTTGGCGCGTTCCGAAACAGCTGCTGTCCAATGTTTTCGCACCGGACGCGCGGGCTATGGGATGCAATTTCACTTTGAAGCGCACCGCGCCATGGTCGCTGATTGGGCCCGTGAATTTCCTGACTTGATCGAAAGGGTACAGCCTGGTTGGGCAAAGGCGCAGCCAACTTTGGCCAACACGCGCGGAGCGTTGGCAGATCAGCACGGGCTGAACATCGCCCGTGCTTGGGTCAACTTGATTTAGCTGTTTCGCTGTACCGACCCTTTCAGCTTTGCAGAATGGGAAACCAGTCTTGCCGCAAACGCTGACCTGCGACCATGTCATGGCCGGGGAACGGCGGCGACGTGCGTCCGGGTCGTTCAACATAGCGTGCGTCGTCCCCGATCAGTCGCAATGAAAACGCCCGCCTGCGACTGCCCGCTGCATTGCCCCGCGCGCCGTGCAAGGTGCGATAATGAAACGCCACTGCGTCGCCCGGTTCCATCTGCCACTCTCGCACCGGCATGCCTTCGGCGTCCGGATCGGGCACCGCCATGTACTTTTCGCTGTCTGGGTAGAAATTTGTCTCGGACAACCAACGGGTGGGCAGTACCTCTTTTTCCCATAGATGCGATCCCGCAACGCAGCGCAACGATGCTTCTTTGACAGGATCGAGGGGCGACCAGAAAGATACTGTCTGTGCACCCTCGACAAAGTAGTATGGCCCATCTTGATGCCACGGCGTGGGCTTGGACGTGCCCGGTTCCTTTACCAAAACATGATCATGGAACAGTTGCACATACTGTGATTGCATCAACTGCCCGGCCACACGCGCTGCATCAGAGTTGCGAATGACTTCTTCAAATTCCGGGATACGGTTCCAATTGCAGTAATCATCGAAGAACCGCCCACCCTCGCCAGGTTTCAGGTTTTCTGCGCCATAAGGCCCAGGTTGCGCCATATTACGCTCGACCCCGGCGCGCAGAGTATCAACCCAATCGGCAAACAATCCTTTGATCAGAACGACGCCATCCGCTTGGTAGGCATCGATCGTGCTTTGCGTCACATCAGCAGCCATATTCATTACCCATTATTTC
>JAAFIJ010000253.1 GCA_013298675.1 Rhodobacterales bacterium
GCATCCCAATCAACGGCCCGATAATGTCATGCACATCGCCGCCGGAGCAGAAGTTGCCGCCGTTAGAGGCAAATATCACCACGTCGACGTCTTCTGCATAGACCAGCGCGCGGAAGGTGTCGCGAAGTTCGGCATAGCTTTCAAATGTCAGCGGGTTCTTGCGCTCGGGCCTGTTCAGCCGCACGACGGCGATGCGGTCGGCCACCTCCCACAAGAAATGCTGCGGTTTCAAATCTGCCAGTTTCATGGCTTGCCCATCCTCTTCAAAATCTCGGTCAGCATGTCCAGATCGGGCTCTGACAGGCTGGCAAATAGCCGGTCAACTTCACGTTCATGATCAGCGGCCAAACCTTCGAACTGCGCAAGCCCCTCGGGCGTGAGCGCAACAAACACGGTACGCCGATCAGCGTCCGATGGTGTCCGCCGCACCAGTCCATCACTTTCCAAACGATCCACAACCGCCGTTGCATTGCCGTTTGACACCAGCAGCATCCGCGAAAGCTCTGACATCGTCACCCCATCGCGGCGACGGTAAAGGGCGGCCAACACGTCAAAGCGTGGCAGGGTGGTCGCGTGTTTCACCCGCAAAAACTCACGCAGGTGGCTTTCCGAGGCGCGTGTCACCCCAAGCATCCTGATCCACATCTTTAGGCGGCGCTTTGACAGCTCGCTCACAATTCACCCCCTGCGATGGTGATGGCTTGGCCGTTGATACCATCAGACCCCGCGCCACACAGGAACAGCGCCGTGGCGGTGACTTCGGACGGTTGGATCAGGCGATTTTGCGGGTTCATGGCCGCTAGTGCCGCGCGGGCCTCCGTTAGGCTGCGCCCCGTTTTTTCGGCGATCACCTGCACCGATTGGTCGGTCATCGGTGTGTCCAGAAACCCCGGGCAGATGGCGTTCACTGTGATCGGTTTGCGCGCAATTTCCAGTGCCAACGACCGGGTAAGGCCAATCACCCCATGCTTGGCCGCAGCATAGGGCGCAACCTTTGCATAGCCCTTCAATCCTGCGGTCGAGGCAACCGAGATCAGCCGCCCCCAGCCCGTCATCTGCAACAGCCCTTCGCGCAAGGTCAGGAAAACCCCTGTCAAGTTGACCGCGATCATCGCATTCCATTGATCCAGCGAAGTTTTCGCCATCGGGGCGGAATCCGCAGCCCCCGCATTTGCGATCACCACATCACAAGGACCGGCTGCAGCAAACATTGCCTTGACCGAGGCCTCGTCCGTCACATCGGCCTGAACCACACGGATCCCCGCCATACGGGCCGCCACCGCTTGCAAAGGGGCAGCCCTGCGGCCTGAAATCACCACCTCGGCCCCCGCGGCTGCAAAGCCGAGCGCAAGGTTCTCTCCCGCCCCCGTGCCGCCGCCAGTGATCAGAACCCGTTTTCCGTGAAGCGTCATACCCGTATCGTCTCCTGCTGCTTTTGCGCCAGCCGCCGCGCCTGATCGCGGCCAGCAAGATAGGGCAGCGGCCATTCGGTGCCAGCGTCACCCAAGGCCACGGCCTGATGCAAGGTCCAATAAGGGTCGGCCAAATGCGGACGGGCGAGGCACACAAGATCGGCACGGCCTGCCAGAAGGATCTGGTTCACCTGTTCAGCCTCGGTGATATTGCCGACAGCCATGGTGGCCAGCCCGGTCTCGTTGCGTATACGATCGCTGAACGGAGTCTGGAACATCCGGCCATAAATAGGTCGGGCCTGCGTGCTGGTCTGGCCCGCCGAGACGTCAATGATGTTCACGCCAACAGCCGCAAACATCCGCGCGATTTCCACAGCCTCTGCGGGAACCACACCGCCATCGACCCAATCGGTTGCGGAAATCCTTACCGCCATCGGCTTGTGTCCCGGCCAATAGGCGCGCATCTCGCTTGCGACTTCCAGCGGGAAGCGCATCCGGTTTTCCAACGAACCGCCGTATTCATCCTCGCGCACATTCGACAGGGGCGAGATAAAACTGGACAGCAGATATCCATGCGCCGCGTGCAACTCAATCATGTCGAAACCGGCAGCTTCGGCCATTTCGGTGGCCTTGATGAACTGACGCAAAACCTGATCCATATCGGCGCGGTCCATCGCCTTGGGCACCGCATTGCCATCCTGCCACGGGATCGCTGATGCTGACAGCAGCGGCCAATTGCCCGACACCAAAGGCGCATCCGCATCCGCCCAGCCGACTTGGGTAGACCCTTTGCGCCCTGCATGGCCGATCTGGCAGCAGGTTTTTGCCTTGGTCTCGGAATGGATGAAATCGTTGATCCGCTTCCAGCCAGCTTCGTGCTTGGGCGTGTAAAGCCCCGGACAGCCCGGAGTGATGCGCCCATTGGCCGAAACGCATGTCATTTCTGTGTAAACCAGCCCTGCGCCACCTTTTGCGCGCTCTGCGTAGTGGATGAAGTGCCAATCCGTCGGCGTGCCCTCTGTCGCCTTGTATTGCGCCATCGGCGAGACGACCACGCGGTTTTGCAGCGTCATGCCCAGCAATCGGAAGGGCGCGAACATCGGCGTGCGCCCGGCCTGCCCGCCGTGTTGTTCTTGAAACCAATCCTCGGTTTTGCGCAGCCAAGCCGGATCGCGCAAGCGCAAGTTTTCGTGGCTGATCCGCTGTGAGCGGGTCAACAGTGAATACGCGAACTGCTGGGGCGGAAGGTCCAGATAGCGCTCTACCTCTTCAAACCATTCCAAAGAGTTTCGCGCCGCCGATTGCAACCGCAATACTTCGACACGACGCTCGGCCTGATAGCGTTCAAAGGCCGATTTCATGTCGGGTTCGGAATGCAGATATTCCGCCAACGCAATTGCACTATCAAAGGCCAACCGCGAGCCGGAGCCGATTGAGAAATGCCCCGTCGCTGCCGCATCGCCCATCAGGACGACGTTTTCATGATACCACGTTTCGCAGATAACGCGCGGAAACTGCATCCAAACCGCTGATCCACGCAAATGCGCGGCGTTCGACATCAGATCATGGCCGCCCAGATGCGCCGCAAATATCTTGCGGCAGGTCTCAACGGTGTCTTCCTTGGACATGTCCGCGAAACCCCAACGGTCCCAGGTGTCCGGCAAACATTCCACGATGAAGGTCGCTGTGTTGTCATCAAACTGGTAGACATGGGCCCAGACCCAGCCATGCTCGGTCTTTTCGAAGATAAAGGTGAAGGCATCATCAAATTTGGCATGGGTGCCAAGCCAGACAAACTTGCACTTGCGCAGGTCGATGTCGGGCTGGAACACCTCTTGATACTCTCTGCGCACCAATGAATTTATGCCATCCGTCGCCACGACGATGTCGTATTCCTTGCGGTATTCTTCTGCCGATTTGAATTCGGTCTCGAACCGCATGTCGACGCCCAATTCCCGCGCACGGGCCTGAAGCAAGATCAGCATGGCTTTGCGGCCAATGCCGGCAAAGCCGTGCCCGCCCGACACCGTACGCACGCCGTTATGCACCACGGCAATGTCATCCCAATAGGCAAACTTGCCACGGATCGCCTCGGTGCTGACCGGATCGTTTTTCTGCATGCGCCCAAGCGCGTCATCCGACAGCACCACGCCCCAGCCGAAAGTATCGTTGGCCTTGTTACGCTCCATCACGATGATCTCATGCGCAGGGTCGCGCAGCTTCATCGAAATTGCAAAGTAAAGACCGGCTGGTCCACCGCCCAAGCACAGAACCTTCATGGCCGTTCCTCCAATATGTGTTGGAACCAGAGTTACACCGGCACAAAACAATTTCAAGCTTGAAATTTCCGACTTGAAATTTTGTGACTTGAGTGCACAGTGTCAGTCATGGAGCATCTGATCATCACACACCAACGGTCTTGGGTGCAAATCACCCTGAATCGCCCTACCGCAAAGAATGCGCTGAACACCGCTGTTTTGGCCGCCTTGGCCGATGTGCTGACACAGGCGGAGACCGATCCCATGATCCGCTGTGCGCTGATCCACGGGGCCGAGGGGAACTTTGCCGCCGGTGCCGATATCGGGGAAATCGAAACCAAGACCGCTGCCGAGGGCGCGGTTGATCCGCGCAAGGCGTACTGGTCGAGCATCCGCGCCTTTAACAAACCACTGATCGCCGCGGTCGATGGCTTTGCGCTAGGGGGTGGGTTCGAGCTTGCGCTGATGGCCGACTTGATGGTGCTGGGGGAAAGTGCGCGACTGGGCTTGCCCGAAACC
>JAAFIJ010000254.1 GCA_013298675.1 Rhodobacterales bacterium
CTGAAGTTGCAACATGGCGCGCCTGTGCGTCGTTTCAACTGGACGATGACGGTTGATCCGCTATTGGATACCAGCCCAGAAAACTATCACATCTGGGGCCCGACGAAAACGACGATGACCCCTGACACCATAGGCCGCCGTCAGCATTTGCGGGTTGAATTGCAAACGTTGCACCGGCTTCCTCGGTCAAACGCGATTGTCTTTCCGATCCGCTGCTATCTGATCAAGTTCGAAGAACTGGTCACCGTTCCCAAATGGGCGCGCAGGTTGCACCGGGTTGTGCGCGACATTCCGGACGAATTGGCCACCTATAAGGGCTTTATCCGCAACAAACCGATGATGTTGGACTATCTGTCCAAATTTGATGACGGAGCCTCGACCAGCCCCGGTTTTCTGGCAGACTAGGTCAGACCTGCTTGTAGGAAATGACCGAAAGGTAGCGGGCCGGAAGTTTGACCAAGACCTCTGGCCCATGCTGCGCATCGGCATCAAAAAACAGACTGTCGCCCGGTTCTAGATGGAACAACTGATCGCCATGCCGATATGTGACCTCGCCTTCCAACATATAAAGCAGTTCAATGCCGTCATGTTGAAAGGCGGGAAACACATCGGATTCGGTGGTCAGCGTGATCAAGTAAGGTTCGACGACAACGCCGGAATCGTTCGATCCGATATGTCCCAAAAGGTGGTATTGATGCCCCGACCGCGTGCCGCGACGTTCAATTTCAAGATGATCACCGGCTTTGACGTGCTGTACTTCTCGGCGCTCTTCGAATCCGCGGAAAAAGGCAGTGATGGGCGTGGAAAATGCGTGGCTAAGCACTTGCAACGTGGTCAGCGAGGGTGATGTGATTCCGTTTTCAATCTTGGATAACATGCCAATCGACAAGCCCGTGGCCCCTGCCAAATCGGCAACGGTCATGCCCTGTTGGCGGCGAAGCGCACGCACCGAACGCCCGATGGCCATTTCCAGATTGCGTTCAGACAGCTCTCGGACCCGGTGCGGATCTTGGTCAAATGCGGGCTTTGCGCGCGGCAGAACAGGATCGTCTGACTCAATTTCCATGTTTGCCGCTCTTTTCCACAGTTTCCTTAAATATGTTCACTACCGTGAAACACGGCTTTCCTCAACCGGGATCTGTAAATCATGACGCTTTTGCGCAAAAGCGACGCAGTTTTGGGATTTTTGCTGTTTCCGGGTTTTCCGATGGCCTGCCTCACGTCGGCCATTGAACCGCTTAGGGCAGCGAATGAAATCACTGGGAGAAAAGAGTTTTCATGGCGGCTGATCGGCGAAGCGGCCGCGCCGGTCCGATCCAGCGCCGAGGTGCGCTTTGATCCGGACCAGACATTGACGCAAACTGAGGGGTCAAATGCCCAAGTCCGTTGGTTGGACCGCAGCGGTGTCATCCTTGGTGGATTTTCTGGCGGCATCTTTCCTTTGACACGCAGCGGCGTGATGGACGGGCACGCGGTGTCGGTCCATTGGTGCTACGAGTCTGCATTCAAGGCGGAATTTCCCAACTTGGACGCCAGTCAATCGGTGATCCTGCGCGACAGACGGCGCTATACCGCGTCAGGGGCCGGGGCCGTGTTTGATCTGATGTTGCGTCTGATCGAGGAACGATTAGGCCGCGATACGATGACCGAAGTTGCGTGCTGGTTTCAGCACCCGTTCGTGCGCAGTGAAGATGCAGCCCAAAAGGTGCCGGTGCAAAAACAAGGCGGAACGCATGACTTGCTGCCCGACGCCATTCGTGCCGCCATCCAAATCTTTGGCAGCCACATCGAAGACCCGTTACAAATTGCAGATGTGGCCGAGGCGTTGTCAATCTCAGAGCGCCATCTTGAGCGGTGTTTCAAAAGTGCTACAGGACAAAGCCCGTTGAAATACTACCGTCTCATGCGCCTGAAAAAGGCCCGCCAACAGGTGCTGTATTCCAACCAAACCATCCGCGATATTGCCATTTCAGTGGGATATGCCAGCTCCACGCCCATGACGCGCCATTACGCCGAAGCCTTCGGCGTCAACCCCAATGACGAACGCCGCCGCTTGGTGGGTTTGCGTGGATTGACGGGCGCGTTGCCCCCCAAAGATTAGAACGCGCTTTTTGCCGCGGTGATCAGCGCGTGATGCAGCGAATGCGCCGACGATCGCGGGCCGTAAACCGAAACCCTGTCTGTGCCGTCGCCCATCTGGCGCAAGACCACATAGCAACCAAGATGTTCGATCATGGTACGGGTTGCAGCCCCCGTTCCCGCGGCGCGCAAATCAAAGCCGCACAGGCGTTCAAACAGCTTCGGCAAATCGGCGCCCTCCAGATCAAACCGTACCCATGCATCGGTTTGTTCGGTCAGAGATGCCGTCTCGCCAAACAGCGGCTTTAGAATGCTGACAACATCTTCATGGCTGGCAAAAGGGGCCTCTATCATCCACTGCTCTGGCCCAAGCCAGAACGCACCGTAAACGGCAGCGACAGTGGCGATCCCCGGTCCGGGCTGCGGAATGCCCGCAGCTTTTGCCGCCTTGGCCACAGCCTTTTCCTGACCCATCCGCGACGCAAGCGATGCCAGCGCCACGCCGGTATTTTCGGTGATCGTTACAGGTCCAATCACTTCGGTCTGTGCGGTGATATGACCCAAAGGCGACAATGGTTTCATAAAATGAGCAGCAAAATTATCCACGCAGACGCTCCCCTTCAGGATCAAAGAAATGGGGGCTGACGATCTCGACTTCGACATCAGTTTTTGCCAACAGGTTCACCACACGCAGACGTTCTGAATGGCGCGTATCGCCGCCTTTCAGATAGCCAAGCCCGATAGAATGTCCCAGATGCGGTGAATAGACGACCGAAGTTAGCCAGCCCCCATCATTGGCGGCAAGTGCGGCCGCACCATGCGCCAGAAAGTGCGCGCCCGCCGTCAAGGACTGCGCCGGATCGACCGGCTTCACCCCAACAAGCCGGTAGCCGCCTGCCTCGGTCATGCCTTCGCGCTGTGACAGGGTCACACCGATCGCATCTTTCTTTTTAGACACCATCTTGCCCAGCCCCATGTTCAACGCCGATGATTGGCCGTTCAACTCATTGCCAGCAACATGGCCCTTTTCGACCCGCAAAACACCCAAGGTTTCTGTGCCGTAAACCACAGCGTCAAACTCTTTCCCAGCAGCGACCAGAGCCCGGATCATTGCGTCACCGTAGCGCGTGGGAACCGCGATTTCATAGGCGAGTTCACCTGAAAATGAGATCCTGAACAGCCGCGCCCGCAAGCCCCCTGCAACCGTGATTGCGCCACACGCCATATAGGGAAATGCAGCGTCGGAAATGTCCTGATCTACCAGTTTTTCCAGCAATTTCCGTGCGTTCGGACCAGCCACAGAGTATTGCGCCCAAGCCTCTGTCGTCGAGATCAATTGCACATCCATATCGGGCCACAGCACTTGGCGGCAATATTCAAGGTGGCGAAACACCGGCACGGCATTGGCGGTCGTGGTGGTGGTTACGTATTCGTTTTGGCCCATGCGCGCGGTCGTGCCATCGTCCATCACCATCCCGTCTTCGCGCAACATCAGCCCGTAGCGTACCTTGCCGACGGCCAGACTTGCGAAGTTATTGGCGTAAACCCGGTCCAGGAACGCACCCGCGTCGGTGCCTTGGATGTCGATCTTGCCCAGCGTCGTCACATCGCAAATGCCTACGGACTTGCGGGTTTGCAGAACCTCGCGGTCGACGGACTGCCGCCATGTCGTCTCACCCGCACGGGGGAACCATTGGGCGCGCAGCCAATAACCGACCTCGACAAACACCGCACCTTGTTCTTGCGCCCATATGTGGCTGGGGGAATGACGGGTCGGGCGAAACGCCTCTGCCCGGCTGCGTCCGGCCAAAACACCCATCGCAACAGGGGTATAGGGGGGGCGGTACATCGTGGTGCCGGTTTCCGGGATGGATTTACCGGTCAGTTCTGCCATAACAGCAAGCCCAAGCACGTTGCCGGTTTTGCCCTGATCCGTCGCCATGCCCAGTGTGGTATAACGCTTCAGATGCTCGACAGAGATGAACCCTTCCTGCTTGGCCAATTTCACATCTTTGACCGTCACATCGTTTTGCTGATCGATCCACGCGCGACCTTTGCCGGCATGGACATACCAATGAGGTGTCAGGTTGACAGGCGCGTCTTC
>JAAFIJ010000255.1 GCA_013298675.1 Rhodobacterales bacterium
ATCGAAATACGCGTGATGGCCCGAATAGATCGTCTCGAATATCGAGATTGAACTGGCGAGGATCAATGCAAGTGAAATGGGAACATCCATCCCCAACCGCCCCGCGCGCAAGCTGCGCCATGCCGAACGAAAGAAAGGTTGGCCGGAAAAAATCACCGTTGGCACAGCGATCAGCGCCGAAATCCAATGGAACATGTCGCGGGTCGCGGCCTCTGCACCGGACCAGACCGCCACTGACAGCAGCATGACGTTCATCATTGCGAAAAAGGCGACACCCAGCCGCATCAGCAACTCGCGGCCTTGCCGGTCGGTTTCGGTCACCGACAACAAACCGGCGTCCAATTCATGTGCCTCAAATCCTGCAGCATCAAGGGCTGTGATCAGGTGGGCGGCATCAACCTGCGCCGCCGCATCCACCGACACCCGTTTCATCGTCAGGTTGACCCGCGCCGAATGAACGCCGGGCACGGCCATCAGGGCCTGCTCCACCGTGGTGATACAGGCCGCACAATGTGCCATGGGCAAAGACAACATCATCCGTGCCGGGACTGCCGCCAATCGGTCCGCCGCGATCTGAACCGCCGATGGCACCCCAATACAGGCCGGGCAAGCGACGGGCGACACATGCCCAACTTCAAACTGCGTTTCTGCCAAGGTCATGTTCCTAACCCTTTACAAACAGGTCGATACGCTGGCGAAACAGCGTACCATCCTTGGCCGTCGCTTCGACATGGAGCATCCATTTGCCGGGACGCAAATCAGCAGATGCCACATAAACCCCTGCTTGGCGGACAAAATCGGGATTGAGATCATCGCGCGCCTCCGTGGGGCGACCAAGCAAAACCTTCAGGTCCGACAGCACGACGGGCAGACCGTCGGCGCCGGTGAAGGCCAGTGTCAGCGTCCGCGCCGCGCCGTCATAGGCGGGGGCCAGCCGCCAGTTCAGCGCGTTTTGCGCAGCGCGCTCGGCATCCCAAGTCTGGCTGGCAACATAAGAGTTTTGCACCTCTAGCCCCGGAAAGGTGCTGATCGCCTTGTAGGCCATCAAAAGGTTCACCCCGATGATCAACCCAAAGGCGGAAACCGTAATCATCAACACATGCCGCCCTGTCAATTCGCGCATCTCTTCACCCTTTTCCGTTGAAAACCGTGTCATGATGCACCCGGTCTGTGCTGGGCGACGCTGTTGTGCCCGCGTCTTCGACCCAGATACGCAAATCTGTCCGCTCTGCTTTGGCCGTGCCCGTATCATGGGCGGCAGTTACGTATAGCTTTTGGGTTTTTGTCTCGTTTGCGGGCACCAGAACGCGCAAATCTTCTTGGCCCTCCAGGGTCAAAAACAACGCAGACCCCGCAGCGCTGGCGGAAATGGCAAACCAGCGGTCCTCGCCGTGCTTATTACGCAAACGCAACTCATAGGTGTTTCGGATGGACCCATCCGACAGCACTACAAACTGCGGGTTGCGCACCGGCGTCACGTTCACATCAATTTCGGTGCGCAAGAAAAGCGCCGCAATCAATGCGATTCCGACGCCGGCCCAAAGCGCTGTGTAAACGATGGTGCGCGGACGAAACACATGTTTCCAGACGCTCTTTCGTGGCTTACCAGCGCGCTCTGCCGTCTCATCCGTCAGGGCGAGATACCCGATCAAGCTGTGTGGCTTGTCCAGCCGGGTCATCACATCATTGCAGGCGTCAATGCACAGGCCACACGTGATGCAGGCCATTTGCTGACCATCACGAATGTCGATGCCCATCGGGCAGACATTGACGCAAGCCATACAGTCGATGCAATCGCCGTTGCCTGCCACCGACGCTTTGCCGCGCGGTTCTCCACGCCAGTCGCGGTAACCAATGGTCAAGGTGTCCTCGTCCATCATCGCTGCCTGAATGCGCGGCCAAGGGCAAGCGTAGATGCAAATCTGCTCACGTGCAAACCCGCCAAAAACAAAAGTCGTAGCCGTCAGAATGGCGATCGTCATATAGGCCACA
Organism: Rhodobacterales bacterium; assembly: GCA_013298675.1. Lineage (GTDB taxonomy): Bacteria > Pseudomonadota > Alphaproteobacteria > Rhodobacterales > Rhodobacteraceae > JAAFU01. The sequence continues at coordinate 1,993 of JAAFIJ010000255.1, forward strand.
GGATGCGCCGTGCCCGCCACCAAATCACGCGCCAGTGTGGGCGCGTCCGTAAAGTAGAACACCCAAGCGCCACCGGTCGCCAGCCCGATCAACAACCAGATGGTCCATTTGACCGCACGTTTACGGACCTTTTCGCCGTTCCAGGCCTGATGATACAGCCGCAAGCGCGCGTTGCGGTCGCCCTCCACCCAACGCTCCACCAGAATGTACAGATCGGTCCACACCGTCTGCGGGCAAGCATAGCCACACCATACCCGTCCTGCCGCACTGGTGAACAAGAAGAGGCCAAGACCAGCCATGATCAACAGACCTGCAATAAAGTAAAACTCGTGCGGCCAAATTTCGATCATGAAGAAAAAGAACCGCCGATGCGCCAGATCGACCAACACTGCCTGATCAGGCAAATTCGGACCCCGGTCCCAGCGCAACCATGGCGTGATGTAATAGACCCCCAAGGTAAAGGCCATGATCCACCATTTCAACGTGCGGAATGTGCCCTTTACCCGGCGCGGAAAAATCGGTTCTTGCGCCGAGAATAGGTTGGGAGGTGTGGAATTGTCATGGCTCACGATCGGTGGTCCCAGGTTAGGTCTGTGCCCTAAGTGTCACGGCGCACCAAAGTGCGCCTTGACCTATATCAACGCGGGTGCAGAATTCGGGCGGCAGGCCGCCGAGGTTCGTTACGCGCCTATTCGCCCCCGCCCAAACCATGCACATAGGTCGCCACTGAGCGCAGCTCGTCCTCGGACAAACGACCCGTCCAGCTTGGCATGACCCCAAAGCGGGCATAGGTGACAGTCGTGGTCAACGTGTCGCGTGCGCCCCCGTAAAGCCAGATGGCGTCGGTCAGATTGGGCGCGCCTTGCGCACGATCTCCCAAGCCCGCGGGGCCATGGCAGGCCGCGCAATTGTCGGAAAAAATCGTGGCCCCTGCTGTGGCCAGTGCTGCGTCATGCTCTTGCCCCGAGATCTGCAACACATATTCCACAACAGCACCGATCTGATCTTTGTCGAGCAGTTCATCAACGCCGAACTTCGGCATTTCAGAGTAACGGGCATCTGGGTCAGTTGTGTTGCGGATGCCGTGGCTGATTGTGGTATGGATCGCCTCGATATCGCCGCCCCACAGCCAGTCATTGTCCAAAAGGTTCGGATACCCCTTGCCCTCAACCCCTGCCGCACCCGCGCCGTGGCATTGGGCGCAAAAGGTTTTGAAAACAGCAGACCCAGACGATACGGCATAGGTTCTCAAAGCCTCATCCCCTGCGATCGCCCCAAGATCGGCCGCGACAAGTGCCGCCTTCATGGGGGCATTTGCATCATCAAAGCGCTTGATCTCGGCAGCAACCTCGGCCCTCTCGTCCGCACCGATCACTCCTTGGGTGGACCCGGTCAGCAACGGCCATGCGGGATAGGCGATGGTGTACCCGATCCCCCAAATGATCGTGGCATAAAGCGACCAAAGCCACCACCGCGGCATCGGGTTGTTCAGCTCTTGGATACCGTCCCACGTGTGACCTGTGGTCCCCACGTCATCAGGCTTTTTCTTCACCGATTTTGCACACATGGATCAACCCTCCTGGTCAGGGTTTGTCGGCAAAGGCGCCGAATCATGGGCAAAGATCGACCGCGCGGCGGCGTCATGCACCTTGCGCGAACCCGGCCGCCACGCCCATGCGAACATGGCCACGAAAAAGGTGAACAGAGCCAAAAGCATCCAGCTGTCGGCAAACTCACGCAAAAGACTGTAGGTTTCCATGGTGCCCCCTAGCGCGCTGGATCAGGAATAAAGGTCGACATGTCGACCATGGTGCCCAAGACCTGAAGATAGGCGATCAGGGCGTCCATTTCGGTCAACTCAGGCTGTCCATCAAAGTTCGACACGACCGCTTTGCCGTATCTTTCAATCAAACCCGCACTGTCCGCATCTGGGTCGGCCTGCGCTTTGAAATCGGCAACCGCCTCTTGCATCATCGCATCACTATAGGGGACACCCACCATGCGGTGCGCGGACATCGTGTCGGTGATGTAACCCCCGTCAAGCTTTGCCCGCAGCAAAAAGCTGTACTTGGGCATGACCGATTCCGGGACCACTGCTTGGGGGTCGGTCAAATGGTCTACGTGCCAGCTGTCGGAATACCGCCCGCCAACCCGCGCCAGATCTGGTCCGGTC
>JAAFIJ010000256.1:0-405 GCA_013298675.1 Rhodobacterales bacterium
GGGGCTTTGCTTGGCCCCGCTCAGCCGCCCATCCGACCCGATGTCCACCTGCGCGATCGAAGTGAAGATGTCGCCCCCCGGATCTTTTTGTGAACCCGGCCCTTTTTGTGAACCGGGGCCTTTTTCCGATGTGCCCGAGGCGATCAGGATCTGATCACGCACCATGCGGCGTTGCAGATCCTCAAAATACGGACCCCGCCCGTGGCGCACCACCGACAAGGCTTGGCTCATGTGCATGGCATAGATCAGACCGGCAGAGCCGGACTGGCGCGCGATGCGTTCGGTGATCCGCGCGGTCTGGGTCAAACTCAACCCCGGCCCGCCGAATTCCGCAGGCACCACCACCGACAGCAACGCGTCGGCGCGCATCTGGGCCAGCAGGGCATCGGCAAAGACCTTTTCATC
>JAAFIJ010000256.1:415-4164 GCA_013298675.1 Rhodobacterales bacterium
ATCGACAAAGGACTTTTCATCGCCCGGCTGGCGTTTGATGCCAACCCGCGCCGTCAGGGTTTTGGCCCGCTCCAGATAGATGTCCGCCGCATCGCTCATCGTTGTACCCTTTTCCATCAACCCACCAACCCAAAGGCCATGCCCATCAGCCGAAACGCCGCCCCGATGGGTGCATGCCCATGCAGCACGGTAAAGCTGCTGCCCAACACCACATAACCCAGCGTCAAGGCACAGCCCACAACCGCCCCGGCGGGTGTCTTGAAAAAGCTGATCTTGTATCTGCGCACCCATTGGCCCCAGACCAGCAACCACATCAACCCCGCACCATGCCACATGCCCCACAAGACCCAATGCGGGCTGGCCGAATGCCACAACCCCATCAGCGTAAAGGTCACAAACACCGCCGCATAGGGATTTCGGGTAAAGCCGATCATCGTCATATAGATATAGCTGCGGCACCAATGGGCCAAAGTCATATGCCAGCGCTGCCAGAAGTTTTGCAGGTTGGTCGCCAGAAACGGCAGGTTGAAATTCTCCATGATGCGCAAGCCGAACAGGCGCGACGACCCGATGGCAATGTCCGAATAGCCCGAGAAATCGAAATACACATAGGCCAGCGCCAAAAACAGCGCCGCCCAGACCACCAGCGGCCCGGCCGGTGTATCAGCAAGAGCCAGCCCCACCACGCCACCCTTGTTGGTGACACGGTCGATCAATTCCAGCGTCAGCCAGCCCAGCACGAATTTCTTGACCAACCCTTGGACAATGCGCAGCACGCCCTCATGCACAAAGGCCCAGTCAAACCGGGCGATCTGACGCTCGCGCAGGAAATGCTCAAACCGCTCAATCGGGCCGGCGGTGAAAATCGGGGCAAGGAACAACCAGGCGGCAAAATCGGCCAGACCATGGGGCGGGAAATTGCCGCGCCGCTGTTCGATGACATAATGCAGCAGCTTAAAGCTGAAATAACTGATGCCAAGCGGCACCGCCACCGCGGCCACGCCATCCCCTGACATCATCCCCATCATCGCGGGCAGATATTTGGCCCAGACAAAGTACAAAAACACCGCCCAAAACAGCCAAGGCCGTTCCAGAAGGGCACGCAGCGGGGGGGGCAGGGTGGCGGTAAACGCGGGCGGCAGGCGAAAGGCGTAAAACACCCCAAGCGCCAAACCCAGCATCAGGGTCACGTCCCAAAACGCGAAAACGCCCAGCAGCGCCAAACTGGACAAGGCCAGCGCAGGCATGCGCCAGCCCAGCGGCAAGACCAGCCAATAGACCAGCGGCCCCAAGCCCAAAAACAGCCACCAGATGCCGGTGTGGATCATCGCGCCTAGAACCCCTGATACTTGAACGGGGAAAGGTTCCCCGCCAAAGACGCCAACTCCATCAGGGCCAGCACCAGCAAGAACCCCAAGGTCAGGCCTTGCACAACCGCCCCCAACCGCCGCGCCATCAGGACCGATTTTTGCGCCGCATCGTCGCTCATCTACCGCTCTCCCTTTTCAATATACGTCACGATATGGCCGACCAGAGCCGTTTGGGCGCGGGTTTGCGCTGGCCCCGGCTTGATGTGCAGATCGTCAAAGTAGTCGTCATCCCTCAGCGCCGCCTCATCGCGCATCGGCCAATAGGCCATGTCATGGCGGGTCAGGAACGGCGCCAGCGCCGCGTCCAGTGTGGTCCGCACCGGGGCCAGATTTTGGGTGGCGATCAGACCGGGCGACAGCGGCTCTTCGATCAGGATCAGCTTTGTGCCCGGGCGGGTGTCCAGCAGCGCGTGCAACCGCTCCAACTGTGCCAGATAGGCCGGGATGCCGGTCTGAACCGCCGCGCGAATTTCGGTGCCGATGGTGTCGCGGATCTTTTGGCGCGTTTGCGGGGTCAGCCCCCGCAGGGCATATTGGTCCACCACCCGTTTGGCCGGATGCAAGGCCGCCAGACGCAACAGCGATTCCGATCCGTTGATCAGCACAAAGGGCAGATTGTCCCACAGATATATCCCGTGGCGCGGGGCCGGGGTGCCGCCCAGACCGGCCAGTTCCGCGTCGTGCCAGTCGGACCGCAGACCCAAACGCGGCATGGCGGCGAATTCCAGCATTTGGGCCGCGTCCCAGCGCAGCCGCAAAACGCCTGTCCCCAAGACCACCAGCGCAGGCGGGCTGTCCGCCCCCTGGCTTTCCAAAGCGCGGTCCAGCAGGGCAAAGGCATCCAGCGGGCTTTGCAACGGCGTGGTCATCAGGATGATGTCCCAGTCCTGTCCGGTTTGCGCCAGGATCTGATCATGCACCTCTTGGCCCGCCCCAATCGCCTGACCTACGGTCGAGGTGCCCAGCACAAACAACCGGGGGCGGGTGGGGGCCGTATGGCCCGAGCGCAAGGCCTCAACCGTGGCAAAGCCCTCGGCATCAAGGGGGGATCGTGGCAGATAACGCCCCATCGGCCCGGCCAACGTCGTCTCGGAAAAGAACCAGACGCACAGCGCAAGGCTTGCGGCAAAGGCCAGCACAAACACCTTGAACGCAAGGGCCGAGGGCTGTGAAAACCCCGCCCAAAGCGCGCCGAGCATCTGCTGCCACAGCGGTTTTGGCGCCACAGGTTTGGCGGCCTTTTTCGACGCCTTTTGGGGAACCGGTTTGGCGGGTATTTCAGTCACGGGTATTTCAGTCATGGGTATTTCAGGCACGGCTTTGCTCCTGCACCAGGCGCTTTAGGGCGGGATAATCCACTTTGCCGTTCGGGTTACGGGGCAAAGCGGGCAAAACCAGATGGTCGCGCGGTTGCATGTAGGGGCTCATCGTGGCGCGGGCATGGCGCTTTAGGGCCTTGAGGGTGGCTGCCTCATCGCCCCCCTCGGGCAGGGTTATGACCGCCACGATCAGATCACCCAGCGTGTCATGTGGGCGGGGCACCACCGCCACTTCGGCCAGCAAGCCGCTGGCCATCAGCAGCCCCTCGACCTCATCGGGCGACACCCGCACCCCCATGGATTTCATCTGCCGGTCGCGCCGTCCGTGAATGTAAAGCCGCCCCTCGGCGTCCTTATGCCCCAGATCGCCGGTGAAAACCGCCATGGGCACCGGTCCAGCGGGTGGGCCATCCTGTGTCCACAAAGGGTCTGGCCTGCGCACCTCGGCGGTGCGCACCGGATCGCCCCAATAGCCCGCGAACACCCCTTCGCCGCGGTGGATGATCTCACCTTCCTCGTCTGGGCCCGCCTCGGTCCCGTCCGCGCGCAGCACGCTTAGGGTCGATCCGGGCAGCGCAAAGCCGACGGATGTGGGGTGATGGGCGGCCATCGCCAGCGGCAGAGTGGCCGAGCGGTAGGTTTCCGTCAGCCCATAGTTCAGCGACAAGGCGGCCTGCGGGAATGCCTCACACAGCGCGCGGTGCACCGGCACCGGAATGCGCGATCCGGTGTTGGTGATCAGGCGCACCGAGCTGCGGTCGATCTGGTGGACCTGCGCCAGACCGGACAGCAGATCGGCAAAGACCGCAGGCACCCCTGCCAAAACCGTGGGGCGATGGGCGGCAATGGCGTCGCAAATGCCCACCGCGCCCCGCGGCTGGGGCAGCACCATCGGCATGCCCCGCAACAGCAAGGACAACAACTGCCCCCAGCCATAATCAAAGGCGAACGGAATGGGGCAGAGCAAAATATCATCCGGGGTAAAGCCAATCGCTTGCGCCACCCGGTCCACGCCGCGCGCCAAGGTCAGGGCGGTTTGCACCACCCCTTTGGGCATCCC
>JAAFIJ010000257.1 GCA_013298675.1 Rhodobacterales bacterium
GTTAATCGGGGCGGCAAAGTCCGGCACATAGCGGCGATAACTGTTCACATAGGGTGCCAATAAGGCAATAGCACCCGTCAGATGGTTCTGCATCCCGGCGATAAAGTGCAAGAACGCCTCGGTTTCCTCGCCCTTTTTGCCCGAAAAGATATTCTTGCCGGATTTGCTATCCACGACTGAGGTGTGGATATGCATCGCCGACCCCGGCTCTCCGGCAATCGGTTTGGCCATGAAGGTGGCAAAGCAATCGTGGCGCAGAGCGGCCTCGCGGATCAGACGTTTGAAGAAAAATACATCGTCGGCAAGGCGCACTGGGTCGCCATGCGCGAGGTTGAGTTCGATTTGACCCGCGCCGCCTTCTTGCAAGATGCCATCAATCTCAAGTCCTTGCGCCTCGGCAAAATCGTAGATGTCGTCGATGACCTTGCCGTATTCGTCGATAGCCGACAAGGAATAAGCCTGCTTGCCCGCAGCGCGGCGACCAGAGCGCCCCATCGGCGGGATAACCGGTTGGTTGGGGTCGATGTTGCGGGCGGTCAGGAAAAACTCCATCTCAGGCGCAACGACAGGGGTCCAACCTTGGTCGGCATAAAGCTGCACGATGCGGCGCAGTACGTTGCGCGGGGCAAAGGGGACCAGATTTCCCTCTTGATCCTTAGCATCATGGATCACTTGCAGGGTAACGTCAGCCGTCCATGGGGCCGCGGTGGCGGTGCTGAAATCCGGCTCCAGGATCATGTCCGGTTCGGTGAATGCATCAAAGGGATTGTCGGCCCATTCGCCGGTGATGGTTTGCAGGAAAATCGAATTTGGCAAAAAGTAATTCGCTTGATGCGCAAATTTGGCGGCTGGCATTGCTTTGCCGCGCGCCACGCCGGCGATGTCGCCAATCACGCATTCCACTTCGTCCACACGGCGGTCGCCGATGTATTCACGGGCTGCCTCTGGCAGTTTGTCGGTCCATTTGGACATATGTCACACTATTTGGTTTGGGTTTCTCCCGGCGCATCAGGCGCAGGGGCGTTGGTCATAGAAAGGGTCTACCGCGATCTTGGGGCCTTAAAGAATGCCGCGATTTGGGCGGCCATGGTGCGATCCTGAATGGGGTCCTGCAACCGCTGCGCGGCCGCAGCCATCACTTCGTCGGGAACCAGCCCTTTGCCCCGGGTTTTCATCAGGCCATCCACAAACTCGGGGCGGAATTCTGGGTGGGCTTGGACGGTGAACGCACGGTCATCATATAGCAACGCGGCGTTGGCGCAAAAATCGTTTGAGGCCACCACTTTGGCGCCCGATGGTGCTGTGACCACTTGGTCGCGGTGCCAGGCATTCAGGGTCAATTGCGTGCCGTCGAAATCATAATCCGTGGCACCTATCGCCCAACCGCCTGCATAACGTTCAACCTTGCCACCCATTGCCTGTGCGATGATCTGATGGCCAAAACACACGCCGACCATCGGCACATGGGCGGCAAAGCTGTCGCGGATAAACTGTTCCAGCGGTGGAATCCAAGGATGATCTTCATAGACCCCGTGGCGGGATCCGGTGATCAGCCAGCCCTGACAGTCGTGGACCGATTTGGGAAAATCACCTTCCACCACCTTGAAGGTTTTGAAGCTAAATCCGTTGCCGTCCAACAACCGCGAAAACATTTCTGGATAGTCGCCAGACTCTTCTTTCAAAGAGTCAGGTGCAAGTCCCGTTTGCAGAATGCCAATGAGCATGGGGTTTCCGATATGTCTTTTGAGAAGCCTAACGCTACGCCCCCCCATATGGTCAAGGGGGGACGTTGCAAGAATGAATCAAACCGTGTCGAGATACAGCTCTACCCGCTCGGTTTCGGTCAACTCGCCAATATAGTGCAACTCTTGGCGTTTGGTAGAAATCAGATTCTTGATCAGTTCCGGATGCAAGAAACGTGGCACGATGGTACTTTGTTCCATCGCCTCGATGGCCGCTTCCCAGCTGTCGGGAATTTGCTGCAATCCTTCGACCGCATAGGCGTTGCCAACAATCGGGCTTGGCGGCTCCATCTGTTGTTCAATGCCGTCAAGGGCCGCACCCAGAATCGCTGCGAGCATCAGATAGGGGTTCACATCGCCGCCCGCAACGCGGTGCTCAATGCGGCGCGCGCTGGTGCTGCCTGCCGGAATGCGAATGGCAGAGGTGCGGTTCTCATAGCCCCACGAAATGGCCGTGGGCGCATGTTTGCCCGGCACAAGGCGTTCATAGCTGTTTTGATGCGGTGCGAAAATCAATGCGGAATCGTGCATCGCATTCAGGCACCCGGCCACGGCGTGCTTCATCATCGCGGTGCCTTTCGGGCCGCCAGAGTCAAACACGTTGTCGCCCTTGGCATCAATCACACTAAAATGGGTGTGCAAGCCTGACCCCGAATACTCCGGGTAAGGTTTGGCCATAAACGATGCAGCAAAGCCGTGGCGGCGCGCCAGACCCTTGACCAGCATCTTGAACAGCCATGCGTCATCGGCCGCACGCAACGGATCGTCGCAATGCATCAGGTTCACTTCAAACTGACCCAAACCGGTTTCCGACGTGGTGGTGTCGGCGGGAATGTCCATCGCTTCGCAGGCGTCATAAAGATCGGTAAAGAACGTATCGAACGCGTCAAGCGCGCGGATCGACAACGTCTCAGCGGCCTTGCGGCGCTTGCCAGAGCGGGGCGACGCAGGAACTTGCATAGTTTTGCCAGAGTCGTCGATCAGGAAAAACTCCAACTCCATCGCGCAAACAGGCGTCAACCCACGGGCCTTGAAACGATCGACAACCGCGCGCAAGGCGTGACGTGGATCGCCCTCGTATGGCGTGCCATTTTCGCGGAACATCCAGATTGGCAACAGCGCGGTCGGCGCCTCTAGCCACGGCATCGGCATAAAGCCACGCTCTGTTGGCTTTAGCACGCCGTCTTGGTCGCCCTGTTCAAAAACCAATGGGCTGTCGTCAATGTCTTCGCCCCAAATGTCGAGGTTAAGGACAGAGAACGGAAACCGGGTGCCGTTCTTGACCACATTTTCAGCAAAGCGAGTGGGCACACGTTTGCCCCGTGCTTGACCATTCAAATCTGCCGCCGCAACACGAATTGTGCGGACGTCAGGGTGCTTTCTCAGCCAGTCTTTCATCATTTTTCAATCAGGCGGGGCACGATTCCCCGCACGAAAGGCATAAAAATGCCTTGGCAGGTAGTGGATCATGCCCTTGATCCTATCCCTTGTTTTCGATCCGAGGCGAAGGCCCTCGCGGCCGTCACGCAATTTGATCAAATCCACGGTACTCTCGGTTTACCTATCTACGCAAGCGAATTCTGCGGAATTCAACACTCTTGCGGGCCAATCGGGGTCGGAACCGCCAAATATGCCGCAGTCGGAATCGCCACGATGCCCCGCAACCTTAGGGTTTGTCGATCATCTGCGCTCAAAGCTATGATCGCGTCATGCACAGCCTGTAATGTCGCGTCAGCGTCGGCACCCTTGGCCGCGATATAGGGCAGGCCGGGGGTTTGGGGGGTGCGCCCAACCTCTCTCAGAGTTGTTGTCCAAGGATCCCATTGCTGCAAAAGGTCCCAAGTTACGGCATCTATTGCCGCGATATCAGCCTGTCCTTGTGACACAGCCAGCGCCGACATCCGATGCCCGCCGCTGCACAGGCTTGGGGGAAACGAAATTCCAAGAGCATGCGCGTGATTTTGCGGTGCGGCCCAACCAGATTGCGACATAGCTTCATTATAGGCAAAGCGCGCGTGTGAAAATTCGGCAAGAGTGCGGCGCAAGTCACCCTTGCGCGCCACGTAGACAGAGCAATAATATCCGGGGTCGCAGCCGACAAGGCCATAATCTGGGGTGCCGATTAAAGTGACCTGACCATGCAATTTAGCGCGAAATGGAAATCCACAGGTCTGCGACAAAACCAAATCCGCCGCGTTCCACGCAGACCAATATGCGTTTTCACCTCGGGTCAGCGCGTCAGGTGCCGGAATATCGCGGGCACGTAACCGATCGCGAATGCCCGCCCACAGGCGATCGTTGGCCTCGGCGGTCTCGGCGCGGTCATACATGCCAAGTGATGCGATCATTCCTGTTCGGCTCGCTTGCGGGCAAGGGTGGATTCCATG
>JAAFIJ010000258.1 GCA_013298675.1 Rhodobacterales bacterium
CAGCAAAATTCGCAACCGGAATACTTTGCCCGTTAGGGCTGGTCACCAACAAATGCTCTGCGCCAAAATCGATGGTTGCACCCGTCGCAGTGCTTTGGATGTCTAAAGAGTACATGCTGTAAATACGTCCCCAGCCGGACAAATCCAGTTTGTCCAACCCAAGTTCAAAATCCAGCACAGTGTCGCTTTGACTGTCGCGCGCAAAGATGAACACATCCGCGCCGATCCCTCCGCTCAGCGGATCCTGGCCTGCCCCGTCATGCAGCCAATCGCGCCCAGCGCCGCCTTGAAGGGTGTCCGCGACAGCGCTGCCGATGATCCGTTCATCCAATCCTGTTCCCACAGTCACCCCACCGGTCGCCATGATACGCGTGCCCAAAGTTGCCAGAGACAACTCAAACTGATGTACCTGCGCACCAGTCGCATCGGTCATGAACAAGAAAACCTCATTGCCAATCACCTTGGCCTCTATCCCCGTCACGGCCGCCAAGCCTGTCCCGGTTTCGCGCACATGCGTTACGTATTTTGACAACTCACCATTGGGCAACAGCTCCAGCACCGAAAACCCGGCATCCGTACCCGCCGCCACAACAAACATACGGCCGTTCGCCTCAAACAAATCAAGCGCCATGACGTTTGCAAAACGGGTGTCCTGATCATCCACCAGATGGTCGGCGACGAAGAAGATTCCCATCGCATTCAGTCGCACGACGCTGAGCGAATCCGAGCCCGAGGAGGCGATAACCACAAAATTCTGCCCCAAAATCTGTGCCACTTCCATGGCTTGCGGGCCAGATATCCACAAACCGTCATTCACACCCAGACTGTCGATCAACTCTGCCGTGCCGTCCAGACCGACACGAAAGCTGCTGATGCCGTTTTCGCTGGCAGATAGTGTCAGCAAAAAACGATCGGGTCCAACGGTGCAAGACGCCAGATCGCTGACGCCAGAAACGTAGGATTTCGGTGTGTCGAAAATGGTTGTCACAAGGCTAAGTGCGCCGTTGTTGGCCATTTGAAACAGTTGCACGCCCGCAACATTGCGCTGGACGACTGCGGCAAGGTCGGTGACGCCAAACTCCATAATTTCCATTTGGCTGGCACCGATCAAGTCGCCATTTCCGGTCGCTGCCTTGCCAATCTTGCCAACAACCCCAGTCGTTGACACCGTCGCACCGCGTAAGCTGTCCAGGGGGTTGGACATAACAAAAAATCGAGGGGTTGAAGAAGTGGTTTGCATCGCCAAAGGCGTGTTTGCGCCCAAAGTCAGGACCGATACCTGTCCAGAATCCCCCACCCACGGCGCCAAAGACTGCGTCACCGAAAGTGTTGCAAAAGCGTTGGCCAATCGCGATGCGACCACGAGGCTGACATAGCCTCCTTGCTCTACCACAGCCAGGCCATCGGCGATCGCCGCAAACCCAAAGGATGACGCTGCATGAGTCGTCGCATTGCTTAAAATCATCGGCCGCTCCTGCTCGTATCGCTGACCTCGAACTTGGTCTGTTGATGATGAACAGAGTCTTGATTTTCGGTGGAAATCAGCCCGCATTTGCAAAGTATTTGAGTTACTTTTTTCCGGTTCGATGCGATGCCGTTAGTCATTCGGAAACCAGTTCGTCCGAACGATGCCCTCAAACAATGGAGCAATTTGATGGGTGTCATCAGCGGAACAGGTCAAGCCGTAGGTGGGCTTGGCGGCGCAGCAGGTTACGGCGAAACAGCACTTTCGCGCGGCGATGATGTTTATTTTCAATTGGACCTAAGTGCCGTTTTTGGCAGCAGGATCACGACTGGCGGGCTAAGCTATGCATCAACCAGTGTCTACTTAAGTACGGACGGCTACATCACGTTTGGCCAAGCACCGATGCCGTCCCTGCCCCCGGATCCGCTGACCTTGAATATCCCTTTTATAGCGCCGTTTATGGCAGATATTGACACGCGCCTTGATGGTGAGGGGCCCGAAAGTGGGCCCATTTGGCTTGATATCGACCCGAGTCAGGGAGTCGTCACGATTACATGGCAGGATGTCGGTTTTTACCGCCGGAATGCGTCGCTGACCAACACCTTTCAATTACAACTGTTTGATCGTGGAAATGGCAATTTTGATACCGTTTTTCGGTACGATCACATCAACTGGGTCTCTGGCGACCTGCAATATGGCTATGGGGGCTTGGGAGGGACCGCAGCGTTCGTTGGGTTCAAGAATGCAGGCACGACACAGGCTTTGGCCGCGTCGGGCAATGAGACCTCTTTGCTAAATCTTGCCAGCACTGTGGGCAATACCGGTCAAGCCGGGTTATGGGTTTACAGCCCGGCGATCTCTATTCGAGTAGACGGTACTAGCGGGGCCGACACAGTGTGCGGCACCATCGGCAGTGACACCTTGAATGGCTTTGGCGGCGACGATGTCTTCATGGGCTCTGGCGGGGCGGACCTGATCGATGGCGGCATAGGATTCGACAGCATCGATTACAGCCGCGCCGGCCAAGCGATTGGTCTTAACCTTTTGGACCCTAATTTCGGTGCGGGCGACGCAGCGGGTGACCAACTGACCAACGTGGAGTTGGTGACCGCAACACAGTACCAAGACACACTTTTGGGCGACGGAGCCAACAATGTTTTCTTCGCAAGTTTTGGCTTTGACACCCTCTTTGGTGGCGACGGGGCAGACAGTCTTTATGGTGGTGGCGACGGCGACTGGCTAGATGGTGGGGCCGGGGCAGATTTCCTGAATGGGGGCGATGGGTTAGACACTGCGGCCTATAACACCGCGACGAGTGGTGTCCTTGTTGATCTTTCAGGCGTGGCCCCAAGCGCAGGTGCCGCTTTTGGCGACACCTTTTCCCAAATCGAAGTGATTATTTCCAGCGCGTTCAATGACACTCTGATCGGCGACGCTGCTGACAACAGGCTTTTTTCCGGCGAAGGCATTGATGTTCTGTTTGGTGGTGCGGGCAACGATGTGCTGTCAGGGGGGGCGGGGATAGACTATCTGAACGGGGGCGTTGGCGCTGACTCTCTGATCGGTGGAGACGGCTTTGATATCGTGACCTATCTCTCTGCCTTATCCGCCGTCAGGCTGGATCTGGCAAACCCTGCATCAAGCACTGGCGACGCAGCAGGTGATGTTCTGAGTGAAGTAGAATCCGTGCGCGGAACGCTTTTCAACGATGTCATGATCGGCGATGCTGCTGCAAATATCTTGCGCGGGGATCTGGGGAATGACTCGCTTTACGGAGGTGTTGGCGCAGACTCATTGGTCGGAGGAGAGGGTGACGATCTGATTGAAGGTGGCGAAGGTGCGGATTTTCTGAATGGGCATAATGGGATCGATCGGGTCAATTATCAATCCGCAACCACTGGTGTTACGCTCGATCTGATGAACCCTGCCTTGAACACCGGGGCAGCGTTTGGCGATATGATCCTGAATTTTGAAGTGTTCGTTGGGTCACTGTTCAGTGACACCTTGTCTGGCGACACTTTGGCAAATTCGCTTTTTGGTTTGGCCGGAGACGACGTTTTGTCGGGCATGGCAGGCAATGATACGTTGCGGGGGGGACCGGGCACAGATTTGCTTTTTGGCGGCGACGGTGCTGACTGTTTTATCTTTTCCGTTGGGGCCGGGATGCCAGCAGATTCAATCGGGGATTATGCATTTGGCGCAGGGGACACGTTGGAAATTAACGCTGCTAGCATGGTGGCCCAGTTTCCTACGGTTTCCCAGTTTTCCGCGGTTTCATCGAACATTCCAAACTTGGGAAGCGCAGCGATCGCAGATGTGACGCTGAGGTATCTTCCAACAAATCAGATAATCTGTACTCTCACCGACCTTGGCTCAGGATCAACTTTGTCCCTTCATTTGAATGGCAATGAATACTTTCTTAGTTTTTAGGTCAAAATGCATGAACGACACCAATTATACAGCATTTCTTCCACAACCTTGTCATAATGTTAGGTAAGTATTTCGGCGATGCTGCAGATCAAATGTGAAAATTATCAATAATGTACAAAATTATCCCCCTTCTTCTATGTGGTGGTTCCGGGACGCGGCTTTGGCCCTTGTCCCGCAAAAGCTTTCCAAAGCAGTTCAGTGCGTTGACGGGCGGGCAGACC
>JAAFIJ010000259.1 GCA_013298675.1 Rhodobacterales bacterium
ACGAGAAATGCCGATCTTTTCGATCTGGTCAGCACCTTCACGCAACCCTGCGGTATCCAAAAGGGTTACTGCATAGCCGCCAATGTCCATTCGCACTTCGATGACATCGCGGGTTGTTCCGGCAATTTCAGAGGTAATCGCCGCATCTCTGCCGGCAAGCGCGTTCAGCAACGTTGACTTGCCGACGTTCGGCGCGCCCAAGATGGCAACCTCAAACCCATCGCGCACGCGCTCTGCCGCAGCAGAGCCGTTTAGCTCTGCTAGAAGGGCCGTTTGAAGTTCCCTTATGATTTCAATGACTTCTGGCATTACGTCGATCGGGACGTCTTCATCAGCGAAATCGATCGTGGCCTCTACCAAGGCGCCAGCGCGGATCAATCTTTGCCGCCAGACAACAACCTTGGCACCAAGGGCGCCGGAAAACACCCGCAGGGCCTGTTTACGCTGCGCTTCGGTCTCAGCCTCTATCAGGTCTGCCAATCCTTCGACCTGCGCCAGATCGAGGCATCCGTTCTCCAATGCACGGCGGGTAAATTCCCCTGCTTCGGCTGGCCTTAAGTCAGGCTGTTGGCCCAAAACATCGACGACCTTGGCAATCACTGCCCTGCTGCCATGCAGATGCAACTCTGCGCTTTGCTCACCAGTGAAACTTTTTCCGGCCGCGAACAGCAGAACCAACGCTTGATCAATCACCGCACCTTGCCAGGTAAGCGTGCGCAACGACGCCTGCCTGACTGCTGGCAAGGTTCCAGTCAACTGCGCCACCGCAAAATGCGCATTTGGCCCGGAAAGGCGAACGACGGAAACGCCCGCTTTTCCACGCGCGCTAGCGAGGGCGAAAATAGTATCCATTCATCCTAAGTCCTTGCTTATAAACGCAATTATGCGTTCATAGAATCGAAAAACTCAGCATTTGATTTGGTTTGCTTCAGCTTGCCAATCAAGAATTCAATCGCGTCCGTGGTGCCCATCGGATTCAGAATTCTGCGCAAGACATAGGTCTTTTGCAGATCGGTCTTTTCGACCAGCAAATCTTCCTTACGGGTACCGGATTTCAGAATATCGATGGCCGGGAACACGCGCTTATCGGCGACCTTACGGTCGAGCACGATTTCAGAGTTACCGGTGCCTTTGAATTCTTCAAAGATCACTTCGTCCATCCGGCTGCCAGTATCGATCAGCGCCGAAGCGATGATGGTCAGGGAACCACCCTCTTCGATGTTGCGCGCCGCGCCAAAGAAGCGTTTTGGCCGCTGCAAAGCGTTGGCATCGACACCGCCCGTCAGAACCTTGCCCGAGGATGGAACGACGGTGTTAAACGCGCGGCCCAGACGTGTGATCGAATCGAGCAAGATCACCACATCGCGCTTGTGTTCGACCAAACGTTTGGCCTTTTCGATCACCATTTCGGCGACGGCAACGTGACGGGTTGCAGGCTCGTCGAAGGTCGAAGAAACCACTTCGCCCTTCACCGACCGCTGCATGTCGGTCACTTCCTCTGGGCGTTCGTCGATCAACAGCACGATCAAATAGCATTCGGGATGGTTGGTCGCGATCGAATGGGCGATGTTCTGCAAAAGCACGGTCTTACCGGTACGCGGAGGTGCCACGATCAGGCCACGCTGGCCTTTGCCAATCGGGCAGACCAGATCAATGATGCGGGCAGAGCGGTCTTTGATGGTCGGATCTTCGACCTCCATTTTCAGCCGCTCATCCGGGTAAAGTGGGGTCAGGTTGTCAAAATGCACTTTGTGACGCGCCTTTTCAGGGTCATCAAAGTTGATCTTTGTCGCCTTGGTCAGGCTGAAGTAACGCTCTTGGTCGCGAGGCGCCTGAATGACACCTTCAATCGTGTCCCCCGTGCGCAACGAAAACTGGCGGATCATTTCGGACGAGACATAGATATCATCTGGCCCGGGCAGATAATTGGCCGACGTTGATCGTAAAAAGCCAAAACCGTCTTGCAGAACCTCTAGCACGCCGTCGCCGCCAATTTCCCAACCCTCTTCGGCATGCTCTTTCAAAAGCGAGAACATCATCTCGCCCTTGCGCATCGACGGAGCGTTTTCAATTTCCCATTCTTCTGCCATCGCCAACAATTCGGCAGGGGTTTTTGCCTTTAGATCAGCAAGATTCAAATGTTCAACGGTCATCGAAAGACTATCCTTGGGGCTGCCCTAGGGGCGCAACGGGTATGATATCAGGAAAACGTGACTGGCCGGACGGCCCACGCTGAAGACGCGTTACAAGGCAGGCGTGTGAAAGTCAAGTTTTCTGGACGGGATCAATATTTCACGATGACTGAAATCACGATCAAAACCATCAAAACCGTCGGAACTTCATTCATCAAACGAAACTGACGCCCGGTGATCTGGTTGGTCCCGCTGGCAAACGCATCTTTGCAACGACCCAACCACAGATGAAACACCGTCATTGCGATCACGCAGGCGGCCTTGATCCATGGCCAGGTCATCGACCAGTCAACGATCCCAGGCGTGACCACAAGGCATAGGCCGAAGACCCAGGTCGCAATGCAGGCCGGGGTCATGATCGCCATCAGCAACCGCCGCTCCATCGTTTGAAACATCGTGTCGGTGGCCGTGCCCAAAGCAACTTGTTCAGCGTGATAGACATACAGGCGCGGCAGATAGAACAGCCCCGCCATCCACGCGATCACAGCGATCACATGCAGCGACTTGATCCAAAGATAGTAGTTCCCAAGCATGTCTGTCATCACGCGGCCCCTCTTTTCTATCTAATATAAGATATAGAGAGTCTTAGGTAGATGATGATGTAGGGGCAGTGGATAAGAGAATTTCGTGACTTTTCCCGCAAGATATCCACAATTGTGGCAAAATTTGGGCAAAAAACGACGGCGCAGGATTTGTTAATTAATGTTTATAAACAATTAACTGAGAAGGTACCGGCGGAAAACTATGTCGTGAATGTGGCAAGCACGGCATTCCGCCCACAGCCCACGATTTTCTTTGTTCACATGTTGAAAACCCACGGCGATTGCTTGACAAACGTTCAAGTTATCCCGCCTTTCGATCTTAATGACAGTTCCTAACAATTTGATGTTCAGGAACAAACAGAGTTTTTCCACAGGGTTTTTCAACGGCAGAACCGCTACATGAAATTGCTGATCCTCGCCTCTGCCTCGCATATTCGTCAGCGCCTTTTGGGTGATGCGGGTCTCGCTGTCACGTCCATCGCCGCCCGAATTGATGAACAAACGATCAAGGCGTCGCTAGAGGCGGAACATGCCAAACCGCGCGACATTGCGGATGCACTGGCCGAAATGAAGGCGCGCAAGGTGTCAGAGAAACATCCGGATGCTTTGGTCATCGGCTGTGATCAGGTGCTTGATTTCCAAGGTACTCTGTTCAGCAAACCCCAAGACACGGTAGACCTGCGCGCACAGTTGACGTCCCTGCGCGGAAAAACCCACAAATTGCTGTCAGCGGTGGTGCTTTATGAAAACGGAAAGCCGGTTTGGCGGGATATGGGCGAGGCCCAACTGACGATGCGCGCCTTTTCCGACGCCTACTTGGACGCATATATTGACCGTCACGCCACAACTCTTTTGGACAGCGTTGGTGGATATAAGCTAGAAGAAGAGGGCGTTCGCCTGTTTTCCAAGATCGAGGGCGACTATTTCACGATCCTCGGCCTGCCACTGTTGCCACTGCTGAACTATCTTAACCTAAGAGGCTATATTTCTGGATGACGGAACTTGCAAAAATCCCATTGGCCGGCGTGATTGGTCATCCGATTGCGCATAGCAAATCGCCAAAGCTGCACGGGTATTGGTTAAAACGCTATAATCTGACGGGTCACTACATTCCGATGGACGTGGCGCAAAAGGACCTGCAGCAGACGTTGGAGCTGCTACCCAAGCTGGGATTTGTTGGGTTGAACGTGACAATTCCCCACAAAGAATCGGTTCTGAAGATTGCCGATGTGGTGACCGACCGTGCGGCGCTGATCGGGTCAGCGAACACCTTGATTTTCCGCAAAGATGGCCGAATCCACGCCGACAACACGGATGGTTCGGGGTTTATCGCAAATTTAAAGCAAAACGCCCCAAACTGGGT
>JAAFIJ010000026.1 GCA_013298675.1 Rhodobacterales bacterium
GGTTTGACACATGTTGCCCAAGTCTCTTCACA
Organism: Rhodobacterales bacterium; assembly: GCA_013298675.1. Lineage (GTDB taxonomy): Bacteria > Pseudomonadota > Alphaproteobacteria > Rhodobacterales > Rhodobacteraceae > JAAFU01. The sequence goes on from JAAFIJ010000026.1 coordinate 33, forward strand.
AATATGTATTTCGGCGTTCATCCATTTGAAACGTTTCGTTTCATGCATGGGCGAGCTGTCTTGGTTTGGTCTATCCTGTTCCCCATTTGCGTGAAAATGCCTACGGGTTTGTCCAATACTCAGGTGATTTTGTCGTCATCAGAGACAGGTTTTGGGGCGCGATAGGGCCTGTTCGCCCGCATTTCGATCAAGAACTCACGCAGCAACGGCACCCGGCGGGGGCGGAAATACGCGTCGGACAGGGCCACTTCTGACATGCGGTTGACGTGGAATTTCCGAAACCCTTGTCGCAGGGTGCAATAGGCCAGCACCATCAGGCTGCGGTCCAAAAACACCACCGACAGCGGCCATATCCGCCGCTTTGTGCGATCTTGGTTGGTATCCAGATAGGTGATGTCGACCATTCGCTCATCCCAACACGCCTCACGTATCAGGGCCAAATGGGCAGGCGCGGGCGGACGCCGTTCAAAGCGGTAGGTTTGTGAGACCGCATGAATGGCGTGGCGTTGGACCCGTTCGGGCAGCGTGGCGGTGATTTTCGCCATTGCCATTTCTGCTGCCCGCGCCAAGGCCACATCGCCCGCCAACTGCACCTCTGCAAGTCCCAGCACCAAGGCCTCCACCTCCAGTCGGGTAAACATCTGCGGTGGCAGGGCAGGATCTTCGGTCAGGGTATACCCAACACCTGCTTCGCCATCGATCAACGCCCCACCTGCCCGAAGCGAGTCGATATCACGGTAAATCGTGCGGTCCGACACGGCCAGTTCTTGCGCAAGCCGCGCCGCTGTAACCGGCTGTGGCAGCATCCGCAGAGCGGTCAACATGCGAAAAAGGCGATCAGATTTTGCCATGAATCCCCGAATGCTCCTGACGGTTTCTGACAGGATACCCAGACTATAAATCTCACATGGAAAAACACAACGGAGACAATAAATGCTGACCCTTTACCATGCACCGAACTCTCGGTCCTCGGCGATCCTGACCCTTTTGGAAGAAATGGGCGTTGCCGATAAAGTTGAGATCAAGGTGGTGAATATCCTGCGCTCTGATGGCACAGGCGCGCGCGATGCGTCGAACCCCCACCCAGAGGGCAAAGTTCCCGCCTTGGTTCATGACGGTCAATTGATCACCGAACGCGGGGCGATCATGCTGCATCTGACGACCTTGTTCCCCGAAAGCGGCCTTGCGCCCGCGATAGGGTCGCCCGAATGGGGACGTCTGTTGACGTGGCTGTCGTGGTATCAAGGCGTCATGGAGCCGGTGTTGATCCTTGAATTTGCTGGGGTAAGTCACCCGTTCATCCCAAGCACCTTTCGCAGCCATACAGAGGTTGCAGCCCGTATCCGCGCAGCGCTGGAAAAGGGACCTTGGTTGTTGGGCGATAGGTTCAGTGCCGCCGATATCTTGGTGCATTCACCCTATGCGTGGTTTGAGGGCTCTGCGCCCGACGATGCGTTGATTCAAGATTGGATAGCGCGCTGTAAGACACGGCCAGCCCGGCTTGCCCGAATTGCGGCCGATGCGGCGCTTTTGGCCAGTTTAGCCGCATAACGAGGGCGTCAGGCCTGACCTGGGGGTTGTTCGTCAGAACAACCCCGCAAACCGAACTTTCTTATCGGCAAAGGGATTTTGACAAGATAGCGTGCAGCCAAGGGCACCTAATCTTGGGAAACATGCCATTGAGCATACTTGAGTTGCTAAACCTTGGGCGGTTTCCTGATCTTGAAAGGGTGCGGCAGGGGCATGTGGCGATTCATCAACCTCAGAATGGCCCCCTCTCCTATAGGATCAAAATAAATGATCCGCTCCCTTCCCAGAGCATTGAGCACATAGTCGGCTTCGGCTTGGGCGCCGATCCGGACTTGATACGACAGCTGTATCAACTGTGTAATGGCCTTTGGGTCGCAGATTTTGCCGTTTACGGCCTGCTTTCGGGCCCCTCGGGCTTGAGCCAACCTTGGGACATTAACGTGCCAAACCTTTATGGCCGCCCTGAAGGCTTGTCAGAGAGTTTCTTGATCGTCGGCCTCAATGATGAAAAGGCCGCGGATGCGCAAACTCTTCGTCTATCGCACTGCATTACAGCCGACGGCAGAATTGTTGTTATGGAACTGGTAAAACCAACCATTTTTTGCGCGAATATCGTTCGATTGAAGACTGGCTTCAAATGGAAACAGAGCGCGCTTTGACGGCGCCGTTGCCAGATCACGCCGCGTAAGGGGCCCAAGACAGGAAAAAGGGTTGTTCTTTAGAACAACCCCGCAAACAGGTACATCACTCAACACTCATTTCAGAGGTAGACTTAGGCGTTGACGCTGTCTTTCAGCGTCTTGGCAATTGCAAATTTTACTTGCTTGTCTGCGCCTTTGGTCACGGTTTCGCCCGTTGCCGGGTTACGAACCTGACGTTCGCCGCGCTCTTTGCAAGCCATTTTTCCCAAACCTGGAAGGGTAACAGAGCCGCCAGACGCAACTTCGCGTGCAACAACTTCGGCAATTGCTTCCAACGCAGCACCGGCAGTTTTCTTGTCCGACCCCATTGCATCTGCAATCGCGGCCACAAGCTGAGTCTTCGTCATTTGTTTCGACATTCTATTTCCTTCGTACTGCGCGCAGTTTTTCCTGCGCCATTTTTTTCCTTTTCAGCGGAAGGCATGGTTTTCCTGCTTTTGCAGGGCAACGCAAGCCCTCTCAGATGAAACGAGTTATAGTTTTTGTAGAGAGTTTGACAACTAAATCGTTACAGGAACGCCGTCTCTTCAAAACTCCGCAGTTTTCGACTGTGAATCTTTTCGATCGGCATTGCGCGCAATCGTTCCATTGCGCGTATTCCGATCAAAAGATGCCGGGAAACCTGGGTCTTGTAGAAATCCGATGCCATGCCCGGCAGCTTTAGCTCGCCGTGAAGTGGCTTGTCTGAAACGCACAACAGCGTTCCATAAGGCACGCGAAATCTGAATCCGTTGGCGGCAATGGTGGCGCTTTCCATATCAAGGGCAATAGCACGCGACTGCGACAACCTGCGCACCGGGCCAGAGTGGTCGCGCAGTTCCCAGTTGCGATTGTCGATCGTGGCAACGGTGCCGGTCCGCATGATGCGTTTCAGCTCATACCCTTCCAATTGGGTTACTTCGGCAACTGCTTCTTCCAAGGCTATTTGAATCTCGGCAAGCGCTGGAATTGGCACCCAAACCGGCAGGTCGTCGTCCAGCACATGATCTTCGCGCAAATAGGCGTGCGCAAGGCAAAAGTCGCCCATGGATTGCGAGTTGCGCAACCCTGCGCAGTGACCGACCATCAGCCATGCATGAGGCCGCAGGACTGCGATATGATCCGTTGCGGTTTTCGCGTTGGAAGGACCGACGCCGATGTTGACCAAGGTGATGCCATTCCCGTCGGCCCGCTTTAGGTGGTAGGTCGGCATTTGCGGCGTCTTGGCACTTGGTTGGATCGACGCATCAGACTGGGTGATCACCTGATTTCCCGTCGCGACAAAGGCCGTGTAGCCTGAATGCGGATCGGCCAGTGCCGAGCGGGCATAGGTCTCAAACTCATCCACATAGAACTGGTAGTTGGTAAACAGCACGTGGTTTTGAAAATGGGTCGGGTCCGTTGCCGTATAATGCGACAGACGCGCAAGGCTGTAGTCGACGCGCTGCGCGGTAAAGGGCGCAAGCGGGGACGATCCGTCTTCATTCTTGGTTCGCGTGCCGTTCACGATATCATCGTTGGTGGTGGCAAGGTCTGGCACATCAAAGACGTCACGGAGCGAAAACTCTAGCACGCCTTCCTGTGGAACCGACACATTCGGGTTGCCTGCTACGGCAAAGTGCACCGGCATCGGGGTGCTCGAGGGGCCAATTTGTACTTCGACCCCGTGACTGTCCATCAACAACGATATTTGCTGGATCAGATAATTGCGAAACAGATCAGGCCGCGTCACCGTGGTGGCATAGGTTCCCGGGTGCGCCACATGGCCAAAGGACAAACGGCTGTCAACTTTGGTATGGCTCGTCACGGTCAGGCGGATTTCAGGGTAATAGGCGCGCACCCGCGATGCTGGTTTTGCGCCCTGGACGGTAATGTTGAAATGCAGGGATAAAAAGTCTGTCGCCGCCGCATACAAGGTTTCAAGATGCGCCACGGCTTTGCGCGGGTCATCGAAAGTAAGGGTCTGTTGGTTTTCCGGCATCAGCACCGAAATTGCGTCGTCATTCATCAGGTTTTTCCAATTTTGATCGGACAAGTAATGCCGAAGATTGGTGAAGCGCAAGTAAAGTGTTTATGACGGGGCACATCATTGGCATTGCGCAGCCCATGCAAGCACAGAATAGGTGACGGATGAACACTTTGCTTTCTCTTGGCCACGGCTACTCTGCGTCTGTGCTTGCGCGCGAATTGATTGCCAAAGGTTGGTCTGTCATCGGCACAACCCGGTCAGAGGCTAAGTGCGCAGCGATGCGGGATACAGGCGTTGAGCCGCTGCTATGGCCATGCGACCTTGGCCCTGCACTTTTGCGCGCCACCCACATTCTTGCATCTGCCGCCCCTGATGGCAGCGGTGATCCGTTCTTGCTGGCCGCAAGAGGGGCCATCGCAATGGCCAAACCCGATTGGGTGGGCTACCTTTCGACCACCGCCGTTTACGGCGACCATGAAGGTGCGTGGGTAGATGAAGAAACCCCCGTCACCCCACAATCCGCACGAGCCGTCGCCCGCGTATTGGCCGAACGGCAATGGCTTGCGCTGTCTCTGCCCGTTCACGTCTTTCGCCTTGCGGGGATATACGGTCCGGGGCGCGGCCCCTTTGAGAAGGTTCGCGATGGCACTGCGCGGCGGATCATCAAAGACGGTCAAGTTTTTAGCCGGATCCATGTCGAGGATATTGCCGGGGCAATCCTCGGGTCGATAGATCATCCAAACCCTGGCCAGATTTACAACGTCTGCGACGACGACCCTGCCCGACCAGAGGATGTTTTGGCCCATGCTGCAACCTTGCTTGGTTTGCCAGAGCCACCCAGCGTGCCCTATGATCTGGCCGACATGACCCCCATGGCCCGCAGCTTTTATGGAGAGTCCAAGCGTGTTCGCAACACGCGTCTGAAAACAGAGCTTGCCGTTGTCCTTCGCTATCCGACTTACCGAGAAGGTTTGGCGGCACTTCTTGCGCAAGAACAAGCCAACCCATTGGCGATCAATATAAAATAACGGCTGATCCATAGGATCAGCCGCTACGGGTTAGCAAAGGTGCACTCAATTCTTTTTTGGCAAACAGCACTTTGGAAAACCCTATCGCGGCCAGATCCGCGGCGCGCGATAGGAACACTCTTACGACAGTCACACTCTATACTTCGTCACTCTTACGGCACCTCGGGCAGAACTCATTACGCAACAAGTCAACTCACTGCTACAACCCGCTCTTGTTGAATACTGGGTTCGACCGACTGGAGTTAGGGGAACTTTGCTCTCGATTTCCCCGCAATTGACATCTGCGCTGTCTCGGGACCGTCGAAGCGAACGGTGTGCGCTCAAAGATCTTGCATTTTTGCAAGAATAGTTGTCTGATTGCATTTATGAAAGATTTGTCGCCGCAAACCACGCTTGGACACCGGATCCGGACCCTTCGAACCGGGTTGCGGCTTTCTTTGGCAGATTTGGCCGCGCAAACGGGTGTGTCAGAGGCGACGATGTCGCGCATAGAAACTGGCCTGACAGAGGTTTCGGCACCACATCTGTACGCCCTCGCGCGGTTGCTTTGTGTCGACATCGGCAGCTTTTTCGCGGCCAATCCAAGTGTGCCAAACCAAGGGGCCCGTTCCGTGACCCGCGCGGGGATGGGACAGCCATTTGCCAGCCAACGTCTGAACGCGCGGCTTTTGTGCAGCGATTTACTGCACAAAAAGATGCAGCCCTTCCACAATCATGTCACAGCTACAACGCTGTCACAGGTGGGTGGGTTATCTTGCCATGAAGGCGAAGAGTACCTTTTCGTGCTGAATGGCCCCCTAGTCTTTTGCAGCGAGGCGTTTGCCCCACTGCGACTTGATACCGGCGATTCGCTCTATTTTGATGCCGCCCAACCCCACGCCTATCTGGCCGAAACGACGCAAGGTGCGACGTTTCTCGTCGTCTCTTCGGCAGATATGCCACCTCAAAGGTCCGCAAATGACACATGATATCCTAGCCGAAGTATTGCTGCCCACCCAAGAGTTGCGCAACGATTTGCCGTTTTACACCAAGGTGCTGGGCATGCGGTTGGAAAACATCTTTCCCGCTGATGATCCCTCGGTCGCGTCCTTGTCAGGGCATGGGCTACGCGTGCGAATTGAGCGCGGGGCAAAGGTGTCGCCGGGCAAGTTGCGCATTCTGACCGACGATCCTGATGGGTTTGCGGGTGGCCAGCGTCACCTGACCGCGCCAAATGGTACCCAGATTGAAATCGTCCCCCTGTCGCCGCAACTGGTGATGCCCGCAACTGTGCATGAATACGCCGTACGCCGTTTGCGCGATGAGGCGCCTTGGGTCATAGGGCGTGCGGGCATGCATTACCGCGATCTGATCCCGTCGCGGCTGGGTGGGTCGATCATTGCCAGCCATATCCGCATTCCCGACGGCGGGCCCGTGCCCGATATGGTGCATTTCCACACAGTCGGGTTTCAGCTGATTTATTGTTACAAAGGGTGGGTTGACGTTCTATACGAAGACCAAGGCGACATGATGCGCCTGCATGCTGGCGACTGTGTCATCCAACCGCCAGGTATTCGCCACCGTGTGTGCCATGCCTCGGCCGAGATTGAGGTGATCGAATTGGGCGTTCCGGCCGAACACATCACCACGATTGATCATCACGCGACATTGCCAAACGGGGTAGGTGATCCGGCCCGTGAATGGCAGGGGCAACGCTTTGTCCACCACGTCAAAGACGGCGCCCATTGGCAGCCGTTCCGAATTCCGGGCTTTATGTGCCGCGACACAGGGATTTCGGCCGGAACAAAGGGCATCGCCAACATTCAGGTGGCGCGGTTTGACGGCGGTGTGCCCCCCAGCACCCGCCACGACAGCGACATCCATTTCACCTTTGTGCTGGAGGGCTCGATGGTTTTGCAGGCCGAAGGGCAGCCTGACCGCGATCTGCAACCGGGCGATGCCTTTGTCATCCCGCCGGGAATGGCCGCGCGCTATTGTGCATGTTCGCCAGACCTAGAGCTGCTAGAGGCCAGCCTGCCGGGAAATTTCAGCACCCAAATCGTGACCGCCTAGCCTCGGTTATGCCAAAGACCGGATCGCGGCGCGGGCAGCAAGCGTCTGCGCGGGGATCGTCGCTTTCAGGATCTTGATCCGGTCAAATTCATCAGGCCAAGCGGCCAGCGTTTGGCGCAGGGCCAACCCGAAGGCCATCCGCAACTCTGTGCCGATGTTGAACTTGCACACGGCGGTGTTGCGCGCCAAATCGCGCCGTTCAGCCAAAGGAATTCCCGAACCGCCGTGCAAAACCAGCGGCAGTCCCGGACAGGCAGCTTGGATTGCGGCAAGGGTTTTGCGGTCGATTTGGCCACCCGGCGTGGTCATCAGATGGGTGTTCCCGATAGAAATTGCCAAGGCATCGACGCCGGTTTCACGGGCAAAGACCCCCGCCTCAACCGGATCGGTACCGTGGGACGCTGCACCATGCGCGTAGCCCACATATCCAAGCTCTGCCTCAACCGACACATTCGCCGCATGGGCGATTTGCACGATCGCCTGCGTCTGGCGGATGTTTTCGGCCAAAGGCAAGGCTGATCCGTCGAACATCACCGACGAAAACCCAAGGTCGATGGCCGACGCACAGACGTCACGGCTTTCACCGTGGTCCAGATGCGTGACCACAGGGATGCGAGCGGCCTCGGCCAGATGGCGAAACATGGCGGCCAAAACAGGCAGAGGTGTGTGCGCGCGGCATCCCGGACCCGCTTGCAAAATCAGGGGGCGACCCTCAGCCTCGGCCGCGGCGACAAAAGCGGTTGCATCCTCCCATCCCAAGACCACAACCCCGGCCACAGCGGTGCCATCGCCAAGACAGGGCTGCAACACCGATGCAAGTGACGCGAGGGTCATTTGAACTTTGCAATCATGTCTTTGATGCCCGGAATGGTTTCGATCTGATGCGCATGACTTGGCTGAAAATACTGCACAAGCGATCGTTGCGACAGCCCCGCAAGGATGGTGAAGTAATACATCTCATAGCCCGGCAAAACGCAGCAAGGATGATACCCTTTGTCCAAAACGATCGTTGAGCCATCGACGATATGATAGGCTTCGCCGGGCTTGCCATCTTCGCGTTGCAACATCTGAACGCCCGACCCATGCGGCGGGTTAAATCGAAAATTATAAGCCTCATCATGGCGGGTTTCCAAGGGCAGCCGGTCGGTGTCATGCTTGTGGCTGGGAAAGCCAGACCAACCGCCCGCGCCGACAGTGTACAACTCTGACACCAGCAACCGGCCGACCCGGCCATGGTATTTCGTGCCAAGGATATGTTTGATCTTGCGGTGGGTTTTGGTGTCGTCAGAGCCGTATTGAATGGGATCAATATCGGCGGCGCGGATGACAAATGGGGCAAAAACCTCAGCGCACTTTGCGCCGGCAACAAATACCTCGGCTTGATCGGACTGGCAGGTCAACTGGGCGGCCACCCCGGTTGGCACATAAACGCCCTCTGGTTCTGCGTCCCACACATTCACCCGGCGCAGGCCAACACCTGCATAGGTTTCGCCCGAAACCGTGATATCAAGCGTCCCTGTCGCGGGCACAATGCAGGTTTCATAGCCCGCCACGTGCGAGGTAAAGGACTGGCCCTTGGTCAGTTTAACGATGTTGAAATAGACCAAAGGCACAACGGAATCGTCAATGCCAACAATGGCTTGGTTGCGGTTGTCAAATGGTGCGATGTGCATGATCTATCCTAACGTGCCATAAACGCGTTTAAAGTTGCTGTGTCGGGCGATGCGGGCGCGCAGCCCACGCCAGACACGATGATCGCAGCGGTCGCGGCACCACGGCTTACAGCGACATCAAGCAGACAGCCCTGCGCCAAACCTGCCATCAACCCCCCCATAAAGCCATCCCCCGCGCCCATCGGTTTAAGGGCCTTTACCGCAAAAATTGGGGATACAAAGGAAAAATCTGGCGTGTAGGTCACACACCCCAACGCGCCCATTTTGTAAACTGCAAAGACCGCAGACGCCCCAAGACGTTGGGCCAGCGCCTGCCCCTGGGCGGGATTTGTGGCCATCATCGCAAACTCTTCGTCATTGCCAATCACGATGTCGCTGGCCTCTGCCACGCCCAGACATATCTGCGCCGCCTCTGCCCGACCCGACCAAGAGTAGGCCCGATAATCGACATCGAACACGACCAAAGCACCCGCTTGTTTTGCCCCTGCAATCGCGGCCAGTGTGGCGTTTCGTGACGGCTCTGCCGCAAGAGCAGTTCCTGTGACGATCAGCGCCGACACTTGCGAAAAATCGACCGCCTCGGCATCTTTGGACGTCAGCGCAAAGTCCGCAGCGCCGTTGCGGTACAAAACCACCTGACAGTCGGTTGCCCGCGTCTCTGTCACGGCCAGTGAATTGCGCGCCTCGCCGGCAGTGGTCGTCACATAGCCCGTCCCCACCCCATAGCGCGCCAGCTCTGCCACACAGTAGCGCCCCACCGCATCGTCAGACACCCGCGCCAATAGCTCTGCCCCTGCACCCTGCCGAGCCAAAGCTACTGCGATGTTGCCAGCCGATCCACCAAGAGCAGGGAAAAAGCGCAGCGCATCTTCTATTTTGGTTCCCGGTGGATCGGCATAAAGATCCATCCCGACCCTGCCCAACACCACGAACTGGTTTTTCCGCATTCTGTCCCAAAGCCGCTGCATGTCGTCACCCCGAAAGGAATCCAATTGACCCGTACTGCGCGTCAGGATATTCATTTTGCAACCGGTTGCAAATCAATTCATGGGAAAGACCAAATGCGCGACATCGGCATCGGAATTGTTGGCGGCGGCTATATGGGCAAGGCGCATTCGGTTGCGATGTCAGCGGTCGGTGCGGTGTTTGATACGGCCCTTCGCCCGCGCTTGGAAATGATCTGCGCCACGAACGATGCCAGCGCAGAAAAGTATCGGCGCGCCTATGGATTTCATCGATGCACCAGCGATTGGCGCGTGCTTGTGGCCGACCCTCGGGTTGAGGCAATCGTCATCGCGTCACCGCAAAATACCCACCGCGACATCGCGCTTGCGGCCTTTGCACTTGGCAAACCGGTGTTTTGCGAAAAGCCTTTGGGCAAGGATCTGGCCGACAGCCAAGCCATGGTCGCCGCCGCAGAGGCGAGCGGCTGCGTCAATATGGTCGGGTTCAACTATATCAGAACACCCGCATCGCAATACGCCCGCGCCTTGGTCCAATCGGGCGAGATTGGCGACGTGACGTGGTTTCGCGGAGAGCATACCGAAGATTTTAGCGCCGACCCGAACACGCCCGCGACGTGGCGCGCGCAGGGGCGGGAAAATGGCGCAATGGGGGATCTTGCACCGCATATGATCAACGCGGCCCTTGCGTTGATTGGCCCAATCGCACGACTGAGTGCCGATATTCAGACCGTTTTCAAAACCCGACCCTCGGCAAACGGACCTGTCGCTGTGACCAACGATGACATTGGTCAGTTCATGTGCCGGTTTGAAAACGGAGCGTCGGGGCATTTATCATTCTCGCGCGTTGCTTTGGGCCGCAAAATGGGCTATGCCTATGAAATTACAGGCACAAAAGGCGCGATCCGCTTTGACCAAGAAGATCAGAACGCCCTGTGGCTCTATAAGGCCGAAGGTGACGAGGCGCAGCGCGGGTTCCGCAAGATTCTAACCGGCCCTGCGCACCCCGACTACCTGCCCTTCTGCCAAGGTCCCGGCCACGGCACCGGTTACCAAGATCAGATCATCATTGAGGCGCGCGACTTTCTGCTTGCCATTGAAACGGGTCGGTCAATATGGCCAAGTTTTCAAGATGGGTTGGACGTAAACCGCGTCGTCGATGCTGCGCACAAAAGCCATGCGTCCGGCGCATGGATTGAATTATCTTAAGGAGAAGAACATGATCAGAATTGGCAACGCCCCATGCTCTTGGGGCATCGAGTTTCCCAGTGACCCTAGCTATCCCGCGTGGCAAACAGTCCTGTCCGATTGCGCCACCGCTGGGTACAAGGGGATAGAACTTGGCCCAATCGGCTTTATGCCCGAAGATCCCGCGACCTTGGCTGATGCATTGACTGAACGGGATCTCACGTTGATCGGCGGCGTGGTGTTTCGCGCGTTTCACGATCCGGACATGTGGGATGACGTAGTAGACGCCGCGAAACGAACTTGCAAATCGCTGGTGGCGCATGGGGCAAAGCATCTGGTGCTGATCGACAGCATTTCGCCGCGCCGCGCACCAACCGCAGGGCGCGCGTCCGAGGCTGAACAGATGGACAAGGCCGAATGGACCGCGTTTCGCGACCGGCTGGCAACGATCGCCAAGATGGGCACCGAAGAGTACGGACTTGATGTGGGCATCCACGCCCATGCCGCCGGATTTATCGACTTTGAACCAGAGCTGGAGCGTTTGCTGGACGAGGTCGACGAGCGGCATCTGAAGATCTGCTTTGATACCGGCCACCATTCCTATGCAGGATATGATCCAGTCGCGTTCATGAAACGTCATATTTCGCGTATTTCTTACATGCACTTCAAGGACATTGACCCCGTAGTCAAAGCCCGTGCCGTGGCCAATCGCACCGGGTTTTATGATGCGTGTGGTCAAGGGATTTTCTGCAACCTTGGCAAAGGTGACGTCGATTTCCCTACCGTGCGGCAACTGCTGCTGGACGCGGGATATCAGGGTTGGTGCACCGTAGAGCAAGATTGTGATCCCTCGATGGATGTGCGCCCGGTCGATGATGCACGAGCAAATCGTGAATATTTGCAATCTATTGGGTTTTGAAGGGTACGGTTATGGCAAAACTAAGCTGGGGAATGATTGGTGGAGGTGAGGGAAGCCAGATTGGCCCCGCACACCGCTTGGGCGCGGGCTTGGACGGTCTTTTCAACTTTACCGCCGGCGCGCTGGATCACAACGCTGCCGCAGGGCGCGACTATGCCCAGCGCTTGGGCGTCAGTGCCGACCGCGCTTACGGCGATTGGCGCGAGATGTTGGCGGGCGAGTCTGCGCGCGCTGACCGGGTTGATCTGGTCACGGTGGCGACGCCAAACTCCACCCACTATGAGATTTCCAAGGCGTTCCTTGAGGCGGGCTTTAACGTGCTTTGCGAAAAGCCGCTGACTGTGACGGAGGAAGAAGCGCAAGATCTTGTGCTGACTGCCCGCAAATCTGGCACGATCTGTGCGGTAAATTACGGCTACACCGGCTATGCGTTGGTGCGGCACATGCGGGCCATGGTGGCGCGGGGCGATCTTGGCCGCGTGCGCTTGGTGGTGGCCGAATTTGCGCATGGGCATCATGCCAATGCCGCAGACGCGGATAACCCGCGCGTGCGCTGGCGCTATGACCCGGCACAGGCTGGCGTGTCCGCGCAGTTCGCCGATTGCGGCATTCATGCACTGCATATGGCAAGCTTTGTGACCGGCCAAGAGGTTGACCGCCTGTCCTCTGATTTCGCGTCTTGCCTACCCGGCCGCGTTTTGGAAGACGACGCGATGGTCAATTTCCGGATGTCCGAAGGGACTGTTGGCCGGTTGTGGACCTCATCCGTCGCGATTGGTCGTCAGCATGGCCTGACCTTGCAGGTGTTTGGCGAGACCGGAGGCTTGCGTTGGGCGCAAGAACAACCAAACCAGTTGTACTACATGCCGCTTGGCCAACGCTTGCAAGTGATCGAACGCGGCGAAGGCAACTTGTCACCCGAAGCGGACCGCGCAAGCCGCGTCACGGTGGGTCACGCCGAGGGTATGCCTTTGGCTTTTGGCAACATCTACCGCGATCTGGCCGAAACGCTGCTGGCGCATAAGGCGGGCAAACAACCTGACCCGGCTGCGTCGCTTTATCCCAAGGTCGAAGACGGCCTGCGCTCTATCGCAGCAATCCACGCGGCGGTGGCTTCGGCCAAACAAGATGGCGCATGGGTTGACGCACGGCCAAAGCTGTTTCGCTAATGGTTAACGGGGGGCGGTTATCCGCCCTCTGTTATGCAGGAACATAGGTCAGGCGGATCACACCGTCGAAGGTATCACTTCCGACCAAACGAAGTGGCGGACGGGCGCCCCTGAAAAAGGGCGTCCCTTTCCCCAAGACAACCGGATGAAGGTAGAGCCGGTATTCATCGATCAGTCCAAGCTTTGCCATGCTATGCGCCAGCCGCGTCCCGCCGACGTAAACCTCACCCTCCAGTTCCGCTTTCAACCGACGGATAAGCGCAGCCGGGTCCCTGTGGACAAGGGTGGCGTTTGGCCCAACTGCGGCCATCGTTTTCGATGCCACCCATTTTTTGTGACCGCGCCACGCAGCGGCAAAGTCGCGTTCAGCGGCGTCCCATCCGGGCTGATCTTCGTCCCAGTATTGCATAATCTGATACAGGCGCGCGCCGTAAAGGCCGCCCGCTTGCGCCCGCACTTGATCGATGTAGTGGCGAAAAAGCGCCTTGTTGGGAAGGAAGCCTGCATGATCATGATCAACGTAGCCGTCCAGCGATTGGTTCATGCTGTAGACGATCTTTGCCATGGTCTTCTCCCATCGACTTTGGTGTTGCATCAACGCTAACAAGGCATGGTTTTTGAGGCAAGCATAGGTTTTGACAGCAAGTCAGGCGGCGCGCTAGAAACCATCGGGCGCGTGCCACCTTGCCAACCTGTCTTCGCTTGGCCAAAACTTTGCCCCAACCCATCCGTACACAAAGGACAGCCATCAATGACCCTTTTGGATACCGAGCTTTTCATCACCCGCCTGATCAACGCGCCGCCAAGCGCGGTGTGGCAAGCGTGGAGCAGGGCCGATCTGCTGATCAAATGGTGGATCCCCGCGCCGATGGAATGCAAGGTCATCAAACTCGATTTGCGGCCCGGTGGCGGGTTCGAGACGCAAATGCGCCAAGGCGACGATGCGTTTTCACCGCATGTTGAAGGCTGTTTTCTGGATGTCGCCCCGAACCAGCGTTTGGTCTGGACCACCTGTCTTGGGGACGGTTGGCGGCCGCTAGAACCTTGGTTGGCCCTGACCGCCGAGATCACCTTTACGGCAGAGGGGTCGGGCACCCGCTATAGCTGTTTGGTCAAACACAAGACAGCCGCAGACAGCAAAAAGCACGCGGATCTTGGCTTTGCTGACGGGTGGGGCCAAACGATTGATCAACTGGCGGTCCTTGTGTCACAGCAGGCGTAATTCCCGGTCAAACACCTGCCGGGGGCAGCGGGCGCAAAGTTGCCCGCTCGACAATCCGGCAGGGCAAAATGCGGGCTTCAGGCAAACGGCTGGGGTCGGCAAGAGTCGCCAGCATCAAATCCACCGACAGGCGGATCATCGCATCAAAGGGTTGGTGGATGGTGGTTAGGTTGATATTGGCCCAGCCCGCCATTTCCATATCGTTCAGACCAATCAGGCCAAGGTCTTGTGGCACCCGCAACCCCGCCTCTGTCGCGGCAGACAACGCACCAATCGACAAGACATCATCGGCGCAGAAATAGGCCTCTGCCGGATGGTGGTTCAACAAACGTGCCATTTCGGACCGGCCCGCTTCGAACCGGTAAGCACCGGCAAAACTGATAGTCGCTGTGACCTCTGCGTGACGGCTGGTCACGGCAAGGAACCCCTCCATCCGGTCTTGGGTCGTGCTGGCACCTTCTGGGCCGCCCATAAACCCCAAGCGAGTGTAGCCGCGCGCGATCAGCGTTTGGGCGGCCAAACGCCCGGCCTGAATGTTATCAATCCCCACAACATTCACATCGCGCGCAGGACCTGCACGGCCAAAGGCATGCACCACGGGGATCCCCGCCGCGACAAACGCAGCAGCGAAACCGTCTGGCAGCTCTGACGAGGCAACGATGACCGCATCGACCGAATAGGACCGCAACAATTGCACCGACCGCGCAGGATCGGTTTCTTCCGACAGGTTCACCAGCAATGGTCGCAGTCCCTGCTCTTGCAGCCCTTTGGTGAATTGATCAAAGATTTGCAGAAACACAGGGTTGTGAAAGTTGTTCGACACAAGCCCGATCAACTTGGTACGGCGGGTGGTCAGACTAGACGCGAGCATATTAGGGCTATAGCCCAATTCGGCCGCCGCAAGTTCGACCTTGGTGCGCGTCTTGGCTGACACTGACGCACCGGGGGTAAAGCTGCGCGACACGGCTGCGCGCGACACCCCGGCGCGCTCCGCCACGTCTTTCAAGGTTATCGCCATCTGTCCCCGCTGCATATCCGCGCCCATAACTTAGGGCGGTTCAGATTCTGATGGTACCGCAAATCAGCGCAAGGCCAAATCAGGCGCGCAGGCTGACGACAGCAACGCCCAGGGTTTCCAACACCTTTGCCTCTATCTGCGCCGCGTCCATACCTGCCGATTGATACATCGCCTCGGGTGAAGCGTGGTCGATAAAGGTATCTGGCAAAACCATGGATCGGAACTTCAACCCATGATCAAAGATGCCTTCGTCTGCCAACAACTGTGCGACGTGGCTGCCAAAACCGCCGATCGCGCCCTCTTCAATCGTGATCAGCGCCTCATGGCTGCGGGCCAGAGACAAGATCATCTCGCGGTCCAGAGGTTTGGCAAAGCGGGCGTCGGCGATCGTGGGGGTCAGACCGCGCGCCTCTAGCGCCTCGGCCGCCTTTAGCACCTCTGCCAAACGGGTGCCAAAGGACAGGATCGCGACCCTGCTGCCTTGGCGGATCATGCGGCCTTTTCCAATCTCCAACGGAACGCCACGCGCGGGCATTTCCACGCCCATGCCTTCGCCGCG
>JAAFIJ010000260.1 GCA_013298675.1 Rhodobacterales bacterium
TTGGAAATTGCTTGGTCCAGCAGGCTTGTCGCATCACGCGCAGACCCTTCGGCGGCGCGGGTGATCAGGGCCATCGCACCTTCGGTGATTTTCGCGCCTTCGCCAGCAGCGATCTTTTGCAGCAGCGCCATCATCACTTCTGGTTCGATCCGCTTTAGGTCAAACCGCTGACAGCGCGACAAAACCGTCACGGGCACTTTGCGAATTTCGGTGGTGGCAAAGATGAATTTCACATGCGCCGGAGGTTCCTCCAGCGTTTTCAAAAGCGCGTTAAAGGCGCTGGTCGACAGCATGTGCACTTCGTCGATGATATAGATTTTATAGCGAGCGGATGCGGCGCGGTAATGCACCGAGTCGATGATTTCGCGGATATCACCCACACCCGTGCGCGATGCGGCGTCCATTTCCATGACATCGACATGCCGCCCCTCGGCGATCGACCGGCAGGGGTCGCATTTGCCACATGGTTCGGTCGTGGGGCCGCCGGTGCCGTCTGGGCCGATGCAGTTCAACCCCTTTGCGATAATGCGCGCAGTGGTGGTTTTGCCAGTGCCGCGAATACCTGTCATGATAAAAGCATGCGCAATCCGGTCCGCTGCAAACGCGTTTTTCAACGTGCGCACCATCGCTTCTTGGCCGACAAGATCGGCAAAGGTTTCGGGGCGATATTTGCGGGCAAGGACCTGATAGGCTTGCTCGGGTACGTTTGTCATTTGGCCTCGCGGGATTCGTGTTGCGAGTAGACTAGGGCTATGTCGGGTCAAGGTAAACCGATTGGGGGGCATGTGGGGTTTTCTATTGCGGAAATCGGGTTGGCGTGGGGGGTTGTGGGGATATGTCCGCTGCCCGGACGTGACGGAGCGGGTGCTGCCGACATGGAGGTCGTGGCAGCTTGGCGGCCAGATCTGGTGCTGACCCTTGTGCAAAGCGTTGAACTGCGGCGCAAAGCGATGGCGGATTTGCCAGCGTTGGTATTTGGCACTGGCGCCGCATGGCTGCACTTTGCCATCCCTGATTTTGGCACCCCAAATCGAGAAGCGCGGGCCGAATGGCCGGGGCTTTTGGCCGACCTTTGCGGCAGGTTATCGATCGGAGAGCGTATTTTGGTGCATTGCATGGGCGGGTGCGGGCGCTCTGGCATGATCGTTTTGCGTCTAATGGTGCATATGGGCGAACAGCCAGACGCGGCGCTGATCCGGTTGCGCGCAGAGCGTCCCTGCGCGGTAGAGACAAAGGCACAGCTGGCATGGGCTATTCAGGCTTGAAGATCACCGCGTTTGGCGCGAAACCTGTTGTCTGAACTGGAGTGTCCCATGCCCCGTATCGCGATCTTGACCGTTTCCGACCGTGCCGCAAAAGGCGAGTATGCAGACCTTGGTGGTCCCGCCTGTGAAGACTGGTTGCGCCGGGTGATTACGACCGAGATTGAGGTGACGCGCCAGATTGTCCCTGATGGTCGCCAATCTGTGGCCTATGCTCTGATGGCTTTGGCCGATGATTGGCGCGCGGACCTGATCCTTGCCACAGGCGGCACCGGCCCCAGCCCGCGCGATCAAACCCCCGAGGCGATGGCCGATGTGATTGAATTTGCGATGCCCGGATTTGGTGAGGCCATGCGCGCAGCAAACGGCAAGGTGGTGGCGACGGCAATGCTGTCGCGACAAGGCGCAGGCGTACGCGGCAAAACCCTGATCATCACACTGCCGGGCAGCCCGAATGCCATTGGCACCAGCCTAGAGGCGGTCTTTGCCGCCGTTCCCTATTGCCTTGATCTGATCGGTGCCGCACGGATCGACACCGATCCCGCGATTATCAAGGCGCATCGCCCTAAAAAGTGAAACCTCTTTAGGCCCCCAAGTCTTGGGCAGGTAACAGCTGCACGGCGTTGATCTGCCAACCTTCGGGCGTCTCCACCATCATGTAGTCCAACAAGTGTGTGCGCCCAGCCGCATCGGTCACCATCACGCGTTGCCAAAGATTGCCAGCAACAGTGCGCAGTTCCAACATCCGCACCGCCGTGTGTCGCCACACCATCGGATAGCCCTGCTTGACCATCGCGCCAAAGTTGTCGGATGAGCCGAAGATCGATTTGATGTTGGGCGAGGCAAAGCTGAAGGCTTGGGCGAAATCATCGACCTGAAACGCATTCAGTTGTGATTGGATGGTGGATTGGATCGGGTCTTGCTGGGCCACGGCTGGCAGGCCGAGCGTCAGGCTTAGGATTAATCCGTAAAGGGATAGGCGCATCTGCAACTCCTTTTCCATAACGTCGATGAGAAAAGTGTACTGGTCGCGGGTAAAGGGTCAAATAAAAACCCCGGCCAAAAGGCCGGGGTCAAGGAAAAGTGATGTCACTTTAGATCAGCTGACCAAAGCCCCACTTAGACCCCGGTCAAGCAACTCAAGCGTTTCGTCCACACCGTAAAGGGCGATGAACCCGCCAAAGCGCGGGCCGTCGCTGGCACCCAGCAAGACCTCATACAGCGCCTTGAACCAGTCGCGCAGTGGCTCAAACCCGTGATCTTTGCCCACGGCGAACACCATGCTTTGCAGCGCTTCATCATCCAGCCCGCCGTCCCAGGCCGCCAAACGCGCGCGCAGATCCAGCATCGCCGCCCGCTCTTGGTCATTGGGCAACCGGAAGGTCCGGGTTGGGGCAATGCGGTCAGCAAAGTAGCGCACGGCATAGCCTGCTGCTGCATCCAGATCGGGGTTCCCCTCAGGTGACGCATCAGGTGCATAGCGCTTGATAAAGCCCCACAACCCGCGCGAGTCCTTGGCCCCCGACACGCTGGCAAGGTTCAACAGCATAGAGAACGGCACCACCATCTTGGACGCAGGCGGCATCCCTTTGTGAATGTGCCAAACCGGGTTGTTCACCTGCGCATCAATGTCCTGAGTCGGATAGGCGCGCAATTGCTGATGGTATTCATCCATCGCACGCGGGATCACGTCAAAATGCATCCGCTTGGCGGTCTTTGGCTTTTGATACATGAAATACGACAGGCTTTCGGACGAGGCATAGGTCAGCCATTCGTCGATCGTCAGACCATTGCCTTTGGATTTGCTGATTTTCTGCCCCTGATCGTCCAGGAAAAGCTCATAGCTCATGTGGTTGGGTTTGCGCCCGCCCAGCACTTCGCAGATCCCATCATAGATGGGTGTATTGGTGGAATGGTCTTTGCCGTACATTTCAAAATCAACATCCAGCGCCGCCCAACGCGCGCCGAAATCGGGCTTCCACTGCAGTTTGACGTTGCCGCCAGTCACCGGCAGCGTCCATTCGCGGCCCGTCTCATCATCAAAGGTGATGGTGTGGTTGACCGGATCGACGTTTTTCATCGGCACATACATCACCCGCCCGGTTTCGGGATGGATCGGCAGGAAACACGAATAGGTCTGCTGACGCTCTTCGCGCAACGATGCCAGCATGATCTTCATGATCGCATCATAGCGCATCGTGGCCAGTTTCAACGTGTCATCAAACTGACCCGATTTGTAGAATTCGGTGGCCGAGATGAATTCATATTCAAAGCCAAAGGTATCCAGAAACCGCCGCAGCATGGCGTTGTTGTGGTGGCCAAAACTGTCATATTCGCCATACGGATCGGGCACCGAGGTCAGCGGCTTTTGCATATGCTCGCGCAGCATGTCTTGCTGTGGCACGTTTTCGGGCACTTTGCGCATGCCGTCCACATCATCTGAAAAGCAGATCAGACGGGTCGGAATATCTGAAATCGCCTCAAACGCGCGGCGGATCATGGTCGTGCGCGCCACCTCACCAAAGGTGCCGATATGGGGCAGACCCGATGGCCCGTACCCGGTTTCAAACAGCACATAGCCCTTTTCCGGCGCCTTTTTTTCGTACCGTTTAAGGAGCGCGCGGGCCTCTTCAAAGGGCCAAGCTTTCGACTTCATTCCAGCATCGCGAAGCGCTGACATGATCTTTATCCTTAAACAGCCGCAAAACCCCATGTTTTG
Organism: Rhodobacterales bacterium; assembly: GCA_013298675.1. Lineage (GTDB taxonomy): Bacteria > Pseudomonadota > Alphaproteobacteria > Rhodobacterales > Rhodobacteraceae > JAAFU01. The sequence continues at coordinate 3,982 of JAAFIJ010000260.1, forward strand.
CCGGACCCTCGTCGTCTATTGCCGTCTGTCGCGCCCGTCAATATTGTCAGGAACTTGATAGATAAGGATTCTGCATATGTCTGACGTTCTCTCTTCGCTTT